>DAOVVQ010000002.1 GCA_030637065.1 Planctomycetota bacterium | reverse complement strand
GGGGCCAGTGGATCGAGTCGGTCCGGCAGGTTTTTAGATCCCTTTCAATCTCCTCGACGACCTCGGGGTTCTTGGCTGCCACGTCGTTCGTTTCGCCTACGTCCTTGCTCAGGTCGTAGAGTTCCAGGCTTTTGCCTTGCCCGGGGCGTACGGCTTTCCAGTGACCGTGGCGTACTGCCTGGCGAAAATCTTTCTTGCCAGTAGCCTCCCAATAGAGAAAACGGTTCCTGAGTTTTTTCGCCAATCTTTTTGGCGGTTTCGCAGTATAAAAAGCCTCCGCCACACTGATGCCGTCGATGTTCTCGGGTAGCCGAACACCAGCAAGTTCGCCCGCTGTCGGCAGGAAGTCGGCGAAGTACCACACTGCTTCGCTTGTCTCGCTCGCTGGAACCTTGCCTGGCCAGCGCACCACCATGGGCGTTCGAATTCCACCTTCGTATACACTTCCCTTTTTCTCTCGCAGTGGGCCGCAACTGTCGAAAAGACCCTGCCAGCCGCGGGCCGAGCCGTTGTCGGAACAGAAAAAGACAACAGTCTTCCCTCCAATGCCGAGTTCGTCCACCAAGTCCAGAATCCGCCCGACGTCGCGGTCCATCCGCGTGACCATGGCGGCGAAGATCTTCGCATCCTCGGGCCAGTCCTTGTCGGCGTAGGACTCCAGATTCGGGACCTCGAGCGTGGCGTGGGGGATGCAGTAGGGAACGTAGAGGAAAAAGGGACGGCTTTTGTTTTCACGAATGAAATCGAGGGCGAACTCAGTGAGGAGGTCGTGCGAGTAGACGTAGCGTTTATTGCCCGTGTTTCCGGCAATGGGTTGCTTCTTTTTGTTCCGCCAGAGAAAGTCAGTGAAATAGTCTGGCGCGTGGTCCTGGTTCAGGTAGCCGAGCCATTCGTCGAATCCATGGTCGTTGGGCAGGCCCGTGGAGCCGGGCTCGCCCAGGCCCCACTTGCCTGTGATGCCCGTGCGATAGCCGGCGTTCTGGAGCAGCTTCGCCACAGTGAAATCTTCGGGACGAAGGGGGATACGCCCATCCTGCCCATCATGAGGCGGCGTGTTGACGCCCTTGTTGCCGCGGACGCGTGTATGGCCCGTGTGCTGGCCGGTCATAAGCACGCTTCGGCTTGGCGCACAAACCACTGCGCCCGTGTAGCACTGCGTAAATTTCAGTCCCTCGCTTGCCATCCGGTCCACGCACGGGGTCTTAATAAATCTCTGCCCATAGCACCCCAGGTCCGCATAACCCAGATCGTCGGCCATGATAAAAATAATATTCAGTTTTTCAGCCCCAGACGCAAAGGCCTTGTTACGAATGAATGCACCCCGCAGAAAACCATCCCCAATTGCCCCTACCAAGCTGGCACCCGTCAATCTCAAAAACTCTCTCCGTCTCAAGTTCCAAGGCATTTTACTTTTTCTCCTTTGATTTCTATCTCTGCGTTAAAACTCTGCTACAATCATCAGGCTGCCCACCATATTATTCTCAGCCAATCAAATCGGACAAGTCTACTACATACATTTGCCTGCGACCTTTCTCAGCTGCCTGGAGAGAAACTTTTTTGTAATCGCGGCTCCAGGCGGGATGACCGTCCAGCCGAAAAACTTTATCCACCAGATTACGCCTGTCTATGGTCGGGATCGAACATATCTCGCGATCTTCCTCCGCCGCGAGGTTGATCAGTTTCAATGTCACGTGCTGGATGTCATCTATAACTGGAGTGTCGTCCGTGATGAGATATTTGCCGCGAACTTCGATGCTTGGATGACCGCCGGCCTTGATCTTTGGACAGAGGACCTTGAAATCCGACCCGTCGTATCTAAACAGGCAATAGCGTCTGTCGCCGCCATCGGGACTCAGGCATCGCAAAATATTCTCGCCGTCCGGATGCCAGTTCGGGTGACCTCCACCATTATCCCACACGGGCACACGGTCCGAGAGCGGTGTGTACTGGATGTCCGTTCCGTCGGCGTTGAAGGTAAAGGCCATCGGATTTCGGCTGGAGGTTCCATATTCCAGCATGTAGCGCAAGACCTGGACGATTCGCGTACCCTGCCGATTGAATTTGGAATGCCAGAAGTAATAAGTGCCGCCTTCCTTCTGCTCGGGTTCGGGGACTTTTGCTGCGACGTTGGCGAGACTGACAAGCAGCGTTTTCTCGCCCGTTTTTAAATCGGTGCGCCAGATACCCTCGTCCTTTGCAGCACCGATGGACAGAGCGGCAAAGTCGCCGGGCTTCCTCGGGGGAACGCCGTATCCAATCTGGGAGATATCGCGCAGCTCGTGTGGAAAGCCGATCACACACGATTCATCCGGCGCGATGTGATAGAGCGGTCCGGCGAATGCCTTGGTCTCGCCCGTCTCCAGGTCGATTCGCACGCAAACCGCTGTTCCACCAATTACGTCATTTGTGTAAAGGTGGCGGTCCGCCGAGCCCCAGTTCACATTGGCACCGGTCTGGTAACCCCAGCATTTCGTCGTGAAAACCGTTTGAATGGTCTGCTCCTGCAGATCAATTACGCACACTTGGGCAGTGTCGCCCAAGATGGGCATTTTGTCCTGGAATGGGATTTTCGTGACGGCATAGTAACGTTCGGAGGGGCTGAAGGGACAGACATCGAAATAGGTATGGACGTAGAATCCGTCATCGGGAGTGACTCGAGTAACCGGTGCGAGCGTTTTGTCTGTGTTAAAAGACTCAAATTTATAATACTTCTTCCTGGAAAAAGTATTTTGGACTGCCCAGACACCAGACGTGCAGAGCATAGCGGTTAGACCAGCCGAAGAGAGAACAAAATCTCGTCGGTTCATGATAACCTTCCAATCCAATTTTCCTTTATGCATGGTAACATATTCCTTTCTCCGAGAGGTCGACGTACTATTTCGACCACCCCGGCAGTGATATAGTTGCCTGGTAGTTCGAATAGTTGTACAAAGGGTTGCGATCGGGCTTGTACAGTTTCCCGCTCTTGGGATTGTCGTCCTGTGTGTATACCCATATCTCATACGGATCCCAGACTACAATTTCATCCCGCACGTCGCCTGTAATGTCGAGCACGGCGTTGCACATGACGGGATGTCCGTCTCCCGGAAATCGCATCACGCGTCGCCCCCAGCCGTCGTAAACGCCTCCTTCCTCAACATCGGCCGAAAGAACGAAGTATTCCTCGTCCCCCCCGTTCCAGTTCAAAGGAAGCATCATGCTGCCGTGCTGAACGGGTTCGAATTGGTGATAGATGTTGCCGTCGGCGTCATAAAAAGTAGTGATGCCCTGGTTGCCGTGAAAGTTGATGGAGACGGTTTCGAGTCCCGGCAGGTCTGAACGATAATTGGCAACTGACGGATTTTGCACATGTCCGATATAGTGGTGTTTGAGAATGTTTCCTTCCTGATCCAGACGCATGTATCCCTCGTCGCTCGCGGCGTAGAAGATCTGAGGTTCCTTTTCCGTGTCGGGATAGAAAGGCACAATGGCGACGCCGTCGGCATGTTGACCGAGCTTACCATCGTGGGTCCATATCTGCGTTCCATCGTCATCATAGAGCGCATAGCCGATAGCCACTTCGTCTTTCCCGTCTCCGTCCAGGTCATAAGCGTAAGGATAATGGCCAGTCTGGCTGTCGTCGCCACAGCCGCCTTCCCACAGGACTTCAAGGCGGTCGTTAAGCGCCCAAAAGTGTTTCTGCCGATCTTTGATAATGATATCCCGATCGTGGCCGGTCCCGCGCAGATCGCAGAAGAACAGACAGTCCCCCAGGATACGGGGGTAAAAGTCCTCCGGCGGTTTGCTTAGGGGCGCCTGCGCTTTGTACTTCGTTTCGCCTGTTGCGCCGTCAGCTATGTGAATCTCCGAATTCATGCAGTAGACAACCTCATTTCGCCCATCGTTGTCGAGATCGTGAATCTGCACTCCCACGTCGTTGGTCAGGAAGTATTTTAGAAGGTCGGGCCTGCCAATCTGCCAGAGTATATCGCCGTCGAACGTCATGGCCGTCAAACAGCTTACTTCACTGTAAGAGCCCTTGGGGCCGTGATTGACCACCTGGCCGATGAGAACGTCGATCACACCGTCGTTGTTCAGGTCACCGAATCGCAGATTTCGGCCTACGCCAAATTTTGACGTTCGGATCTTCTTCCAGACGACCATTTTCGGATTGGCTGCATCGAGACGGTCCTCCTCGGCCTGGCGTTCTCTCTTTTGCGTCAGAAAGAGGCTTTTCCCCGTAGAAGTGGTTGTTACCGCGACCGATCTGTATCGGGTTGGAACGTCCGCCATCAATCCGATTTTTCCGGTCGGATAGTTGGCGTCTTCGGCTTCCAGGATGGTCCCATTATCCAGTTCGGCACGGATACGATTGCCCTGAACGGTAATCTTAGCTGTGAGGTATTGTCCCGAAGAGTAGGATGTCTGTTTCTCCGCTAACACAATTTCATGGGGCTGACGATAGGCGTTGGCATGATGGACCATCTTGAGAATGGCTTTATCGCCCTTGACTCCAAAGAAGTAATAGCACCGGTCATTTTGATAGCGGAACATGATACCGCTCTGTTTCTCGGTGGACTCGGGAGCAAAAGAAACCACGACGGTATAATCCTTCCACAGCGGGTCTCCCGCGATCACCATCGGGTGGGAGTAGATGATGGGATTGTCATAGGTCTGGGTCATAATGTTGACGCCGTTTTCCTGAAGGATCCACCATGCACGCTGGCTCCCCACATCTCCTTCATGCGTGGACACGACCCAGTTTCCCTTGGGCGCAGCGTCGGGCCGGTAGTGATACTCGGCGTGGGCCTTTACAAAGGTGGAAAACATCCCGACCTTCAGGGCGCCGAATTCATCCGTTAAGAGTATATCTTCAGTGCCGCTCTCCATATTGGAGCAGGAGATGGACGCAATCTGGCAGACAAAAACTAAAAGAATTAGATAGGCCATGTTTCGCATCGTGGGTGCTCCCGTGTTTCTTTCTTATACCTGACTTTTTCAACTATATTTCCCTGAATTCGCTAAGTCAAGCGTTTTAAGTATTTTTTTTCGGGCAATAGTGTAGTGTTATATATATTGCGCATTTTATGCTTGACGAATGCTCTGGGCCTGGCGTCGAAGTAGTCGCTCTTAGATAATCAGGATAAGTGCCCGAGGGTTCTCCAGCCTTGCGATTCAATGAAATTATCCGTTGAAATCCTGGCTTGCGTTTGCTATGATCAGTCGCGATGGCGGGGTTGTGGTAAGATCGGAGACGTGCTGTGAACACGTATGAGAAAAATGTAATAATGTTAGATCTGCCCCCAAAATTCACGTTTGTGCAGGAGTTTCATTATGCTTGATAGGCTATCGGTATTCATCTTCTGTGTCATTGTGATTTTTTGCATAACGTCCTGCGCCCCGGTAGAACAGCCGAAAAAGTTTCCCTCGGGCGACTTTACAGACATCAAACCGATCGCCGCTGCTGACTTGCCCGCCCGACTCCGATCGGCGGTCACGCACCACCTTGACCTGCTCATCGATACCGATGGCCAGGTCGCCGATCTCAAGGGTAAAAGCGCCGAAAGCCTGACATTGATGGCGTTTGAATTCATGCACGAGCTAACGGGCGATCCGGCCTACCGTTCGGCGGCACTTCAACTCGCCGACCGCGTCCTTGCCAAAATGAAGGCGATGAAGTTTGGCGTCATTTACATCAAGGAAAATGAAACCGAAGACGGCCGTGCCTTCCCCAGCGGAGGCCCGCCGGCCTTCGGCTGGTATACCGCCGCGCTGGCCCGTATTTACCACAAGGCCGGCGGTCGCGACGACGACATCCGGTACATCGCCACAGTCATCGACAGCTACCCCTGGAACGAAGAGGGCTGGTGGGCCTCAACCATCGACGTCAACACCGGCGTTCCCAAGCACCCCATCAGCAAGCCCTCGTCCGTAAACAAGACCGCAGCCGTTTCTTTCGCCGCCGCTGTGGTCAGTGACTGTGTCAAGAGTATCGATCCCGCCCTTGCCGCTCGCCTCAAGCAGAAGTCGGACAGGTGCGTAAGCAGCCAGGTCCTCCCCGCTCAGGAGCCCGACGGTTTCTGGCACTATGGCCTCAATGGAAATGACCCCAGCAACAAAGACACCGTTGGCTACTTCATGGTCACAATGGAATCCCTTATTCAAATCCATCGTTTTACCGACGCATCGAAGGACGCCTCGCTCAAGGCCGCCCTCGATAAGGGCTCGGGTTTCGCCATCAAATGCATATTTCCCATGACCGCTCCGAACACCGGCCCGGCATGCCCCAAACGCGCGACACCCGCCACACCGACTCTGTACACCCCCCAAACGGACCCCAAGCGAGCGTTCCAACTCGGTCTCATCCTCGTAGCACATGGCGATAAGAAAAAGGCCGCAACAATCATGGCTCCCGCGATCCGCCACTTTCCCGCCGGTGAACTCGGACAGGATGGCGCCCACGCTGTCTTTCCCTCCGCACTCATGCTTTACCTGCTTACGCACCCTACACAGCCCTAAAGGAAACTAAAAAATGACAAGACAGACGGATTCAAATCGGCAAAACACGTTGGTATCCAGACGTAAATTCATGACTCTCGCGGCTTCCGCGTCCACGGCCTCCCTGGCGATCTCAGCGGCAGGGGCGGGTAGCGGAAAAGATTCCAAGAGTGGTAAAAATAGCCGTAAAGCCTCTGGTTTTGTCGACATCATTCGACCGCCCGACCGGGTAATGGCATTCACGGAGGAAGGATTCCATGAACTGAGCAGAGCGGACACTGAGAAATGGACGGGAACGAATTTACTCGTTGAAGTCCGGCCTTCAAATGGTGAATTACCTATTAGTATAGAGGCTCCGAACACCTCGCTGGAACGCGTGCATCTTCGATGGCAATCCGAGGCATTTCCGGACGACCCCCTTTTTCTTGGAGATGAGTGGGAACGCGGTTATGGCGAGCTTGAGTGGCGTTGCCGAATTGCAGATCGGGTGATGCCATTTTACTTTTTAGCCTATACGGGAGAACACACTTCGGGATACGGCGTTAAGACAGGTCCGGCGGCGATGTGCTGGTGGCAAGTCGATGATTCAGGCATTAGTCTCTGGCTGGATGTGCGTTCTGGCGGGCAAGGCGTACTCCTTGGCAATCGCAGACTACTCGCCGCGACCGTCGTGACGCGGCGCGGGGAAGGGGAATCCCCATTTTTGGCGGCGCAAGCGTTTTGCCGTATGCTCTGCGAAACTCCGCGTTTGCCCGAATGGCCGGTGTATGGTGGTAATGATTGGTATTATGCATATGGAAAGAATACTCATGAAGGTATTATCAAGGACAGCCGCATCATCTCGGAGCACGCCTCCGATGCCAGGAACCGGCCTTATATGATCATCGATGGCGGCTGGAACAACCGTGATGCCGTTCCTTGTTGGGAGCATGGCAATGAGCGGTTCCCCGATATGCCAGGCCTGTCCGCGGCGATGCGCAATCAGGGCGTTCGTCCGGGCATCCACTATAGGCCGCTCGATGCCACGAAAGCCGATCCCATTTCGCTATGCCTTCCAGATGATCGTTTCACGATGGTTATGACAAGACGACATCCCGTTCTGGACCCATCGATTCCAGAGGTGCTCGAACGGATCGGCGCCGATATCCGGCGATTTGTCGATTGGGGCTATGATCTGATAAAACACGATTTCAGCACGGTCGATATTTTTGGGCACTGGGGTTATCAAATGGGTTCATTTCTTACGGCGGATGGTTGGACCTTCAATGACCGATCAAAGACGACTGCGGAAATCGTGACGGGACTCTATCGAACAATACGCCATGCTGCCGGCAAAGCGCTCATCATTGGCTGCAACACCATTGGGCATTTATGCGCGGGGATTTTCGAGATCCAGCGGACAGGTAATGATACCAGCGGCAAGATATGGGAACGCACGCGGAAGATGGGAATTAATACACTTGCATTCCGCATGGCTCAACATGGCACTTTCTTTCTTTGCGATGCTGATTGCGTTGGGTTGACCCGGCAGATACCTTGGGCCATGAACAAGCAATGGTTACAACTGTTGGCCGAAAGCGGAACACCGTTATTTGTATCAGCAAGTCCGGCCGCCCTTGGAAGGGAGCAACAAAATGCCCTCAAGATGGCCTTCGCCGCGGCGGCCAAACCGCAACCGCTGGGCGAACCCTTGGATTGGCTGCACAACACGTCTCCGCGAATGTGGCGTTTGCACGGGCGCAAAGTTGAATTCGACTGGTACGGCCGCGATGGTGCTCATCCCTATTGCAAGGCCAAGAAACCCACTAAAGACCACAAGTATGGACGTCCGTCACCGTTAGAGTATTGACTAATCTGTTTCTGGATCGTCTCTGTCATATCGGATTGCGGCACGGTTACAGTTGCGCTATCCTGGGAAGGCGGAAGACAGTGCGAAACGCTGTGGCCTCTTAGGGTTTAGACATGCTCTGTAGAGGCTTTCAAATTTGATTTAGCACTTGCGATATCGTCTTTCATTGGGACGGATCCTTTGTTCTGTGAATGAGAGTGCCGGGGCTCGAACCCAGGACCTACGGCTTAAAAAGCCGTTGCTCTACCAACTGAGCTACACTCCCAACTTCTTTATAACCAAGGCTTTACGTCAATTACGTGCTTGATCGATCCGGCAGTTTTGCTGACGACGTTGCGAATCCGCCCTGAATTGCAGCTATATATCAGCTTTTCGGCGTGTTGTCAACAGGTATGTGGGTGCTGTAATGTTATTTTTGTGGGCGGGGCTGCGAATAGGCGCGGGGCTGGGGCAGATCATGCGGCTGGGCAGGATCGAGGGACTGAGCAGGATCGCTGGGCCATGTCGGACCGAGGGGCTATGTCGGATCGAAAGGCTGGGGCGGATCGGGTGCTAAATTACCACTTTATCTTTATCCCCTTTTCGCGGGCTTCGGCGGCCAGTTTCTTTAGTTGGTCCAGGGCCATTTGCAGTTCCTGGCTGCTGTCGAGCAGGTTTTCGTAGAGTCTGCCGTCATTGAGCAGGCTCGCGGCGGTCCCATCGCCTTCGTTGATCTTGACGAGGGTCCTTTTGAATTCTGCCAGGACACCGTTTAAGTTTTCGGCGGCCCCTTCGACCGTCACGCCGGCTGAATCGGAAAGTCTCTTGATGGATTTGAGCGTCTCGGTCGCCTGCTCCGTGGCGATCGTCATGTTGGCCAGCATCTGCTTGATATTCGCCTTGTTCTCGGCGTCACCGACGATGCTATTAACATTGTCTGCAAGCTGGGCGACGGCATCGACCAGATCCTCGATCTTGTTTTGAACTTCCTTCGGAAAAAACTCGCTGCCGACGCCGGTCTCGCCCTGCAAGACCATCCCGTCGACCAGGAAACCGTCGACCTCCATGTCCTGCTCGAACTGGAACTCGATATAGCTGCTGCCAAGACCCCGCTTCATCAGCATTACGTCGATATTCGACGGTATGTCGTTGTATTGCCGTTCTATCGCCAGGGTGACCTTGACCTGATGATACTTTCTGCCGAACTCATCGCGGACCAGTTGTGGCGGCGAGACGAGCATTACTCTTCCGATCTGGTAGCCGCAATACTGGACGGGCGTGCTCTTCTGGATACCCGGAGCGCTGGGAAAATTGACGAGAATGGTAAAAGCGCGAAATTTGGTAACGGCAATGGGCAGTTCGCCGAAGATGAAAATCATCCACAGAAATGCACAGAATGCAACTATCACAAATCCGCCGACAGCTATGTTGCGTCGCCTCTGGCGAGTGTTATAATCGGTCATGATCCCGACCCTTTCGTCTCTTGGCGTTTGTTCAGGAACAAATCCCTGATGGCCCGAAGCGGATATCCGCTCTCATTTAGTTTCTTTATTAACCTGATCCTGTCTATGGCCTTGTCATCGAACAGACGCCTCCCCGTCGGTGTTACCTGTGTAGGCTCGATCAAGCCTAACATCAAATAGTATTGCAAACTCTGGCGGGAAATGCCAGCGTCTTTTGCCGCTGAGCCGATTGGCACGAGTCCTTCCTTGTTACTCACGAACCACCGGCCCTTTCGTTATTTTTGGGCTGCCTGGAGCTGCCCTGCTCATATTTGCGGACCCCGCGGACCACAAAATCCGGCAACCAACCCGCTATCTGCTCGAATGTTATCCGGCTGTACTGCTCTTTGACGGCCGGAGGGGTCTGCCCTTGTTTTTTCGTCCATTTCGGCTTAAAGATTAATAAATAGTCATAACTTGTCGGAATATTGTGCTGCTCAAGCCGAAAAACCTCCCGGCAGAGGCGTTTGATCCGGTTTCGCAGGACTGCATTACCGCATTTTTTACTCACAGACACCCCCAGCCGCGGATAATCGAGGGCGTTCTCAGCGACATAAAGCCGCATTAAATCGTTGCCAACAGAGCATCTACGCGACAAAACCGCCTTAAACTGCTCGTTATCCGTCAGCCGCTGGCTTTTTCTTAACCAAAATCGTACCAAATCACAACCTGTCTGTTGAAAACCTAAGCCAATTTGCAGTGCCTCGCCGCCCGCACCACCATAAACCTGCTGTAATATCGGCTAAATGAGAAAAAGCCAATAAAATGCGGCAAAACCAGCAATATCGGGGGCTTCGCAGTGCATTGGTGCGAAATATCGCATCCAAAACGCTAATAAACCACGGATTCCACGGATTCCACGGATTTTTGATGAAATTTAGTGGCTTTCTGCAGCCTCTTGGTTGAATTGGGGGCTTCGATACGGACTGGTCGGTTTTGCTTTGTGAAGGGTGGTGCTGTGTTTTGTTGTTGGGGGTGTTTATCACATGGCGAGTACGCGTTCTATTGCGGAGGTGCGGACAAAATCAGAGAGGCCCTTGAAACCAAGCATCTTGGATGCACTGGCGAGCAGGAGTTTTTCCTCTCCGTTGACCCGGATGTTTATCTGGACATTTCTTTTCTTCGCTGAGAATGCCTGCGGCGGCGTCTTGCCGCACTCGATCATTGTTGCCACAGCGACCTTCAAGGCCTCTTGCGCAGCAGTATAGCATTTCGCGGGTGTGTTTCTGATTACGGAAACGGTTGGGATCTCGACAGAGCTGCCGACAAAGCCCAGTTCTTCGTTTTCCTCGATTACGATATGATAACCGGTTACAATGCCCCTGGCTTTATTCAAGACCGAATCCTTAAATGGCTTTGCCAAGGCCTTAGGGCTGGTCTTCGTCTTGGATGTATTCTTTGAACTTTTCGATATAATAGCTGCTTACTTTCTTGTTGTTGACTTCTACAAGAAAGGGCCGTCGGTATTTGTCATTGACAAAAATCCGATTCATCCCGCATATCCTTTCAAGTTTCCAACCTTCAGAAAATAAACTACCCCGTCCGCTTGCGGCGGGGTAGTTTATTTTGCGCCCAGGCCGGTATGTTTGGCTGAATCGTGGTTTTTGGTGCTTTGAGGCGGAGTTTGTTAGTGGAATGTGTTTGCGTCGTATATTGCTCCGTATCCGCCCATTATTTTCATGGCCATCATTCCGCATATTAAGAAGTAGATCAGTCTTGGGAGCCATCTGGCGAGTTCTTCGAATAGCATCTCTGCGCTTGTTGCGTACTCTTCTGCGAGTCGTTCTACTGCTTCGTCGAGTTTTCCTGTGTCTTCTCCGACCTGCCAGATGCTGAGGAAATCGTTGGGTAGTGTTCGGCTGAAACCTTCGGATATCGGGTGGCCGGTTCGTCCGCTGGCCAGTCCGCCTTTGAGTTGGCGGGCTACGACGAGGTTGCCGGTAACATCGATCGCCGATTCGGCGCACTGGATGATCGGGATGCCGGCCTTGTAGAGCATTACGAAGGAGCGGCAGAATCGGCTTAGGGCGAGGTGGCGGACAGCGCGTCCGAGGACCGGGGTGACCAGGATAAATGTATCCAGCAGGAAACGAAGGGGGCCTTTTCTTGGCGTAAAACGCAATATGCAGAGGATGGCCAAGACCGGGATATACAGATAACTCAGGGTCCATGCGGCCTGGATGAGGTACTGATGTTTGCTTATGGTGCTCAGGACCAGTTCCGGGACCGGGGCCAGGAATGCCGTGATGTGAATGAGAAAGACCGGCAGCACCATGCCCGAGAGAATTATCCGCCTGATGCGTTTGACGAAATCATACCAGCGTGAGAGAAAGCCCATCACCTCGGCTAAGTTGCCGGATTCTTCGCCGGCATTAACAAGGACGATATCCAGTTCCGGGAACACTTTCGGGTACCTGCTCATCGCCTGCGAGAGGCGGTCGCCCTGCCTGACATAGGCGGCGATCCCGCGGAAAACGCGTCCGAATTTACCGCCTGTGTTCTTTGCGACATTGTCGAGGGTCTGAAATATCGGCACAGCCGCTGACATGAGGACCGAGAGATTGTGATAAACGCCTCCGCGGTCAGTCGCCATTTTTCAACTCCGTCAAAAACTGTTTTGCCGCTGTCATGCCCGCAGGATAGCAGCCAGACAGCGAAAACGCCAGAACTTAATGCCCTCCACCCGGCTGTCATGGCCTCTTTTCGGGGGTGAGTGGCACTATTATAATCCTGCTCTTCGACAGGGTTTGCGGTTTTTCACAAAAAAACTATTGACAACCGGATAGATTAAGGTTAGATTGGAGTTATTCGGAGCGTCCTTTATCGAAAGGAGAAGGTACGATGCGAAAGCTGACAATTCTTTGGGTCCTTCACATAATCTCTGCGCTGTCGGTTGCAGGTACGATTAATGTCAACTGGGACGGCTCGGGCGACTATACGACTATCCAGGCTGCTATTGATGCCGCTGATACCAACGATATTGTTGTTGTTGCCGACGGGACGTATACGGGCTCCGGCAACTATGACATTGACTTTAAGGGCAAGGCCATTACCGTACGCAGTGAACACGGGCCGGAAAACTGTATTATCGATGTGGATGAGGGGCATCGAGGCTTTTATTTTCATAGTAATGAAGACCCCAACACCTCTATCCTCGACGGTTTTACCATCACCGGTGCAGAGCTCTGGGAGACTACAGATACAAACTTGCCTGAGGGTTATATCGGCGGAGGTATATGTATTGTCGACAGCGGCGCGACAATCCGCAACTGCAACATTACCGACAATAGTAGTAGTGATAGAGTTCACTATGGGGGTAAGGGTGGCGGTATATACCTGCGTAACAGCAATTCCAGAATCATCGACAGCGTTATCAGCGGCAATGTATCCTCTTGTGGCCCGTACGGTTGGCCCGGCCAGGGAGGCGGCATCTACCTTGAATACAGCCAGGTGACAATTGACAATTGTCTAATCAGTAATAATCGGGCTGAACCTTGTGAATGGGAGGAGTGGTTTGAAGGAGGCGTCGGCGGAGGTATATATTCGCTGTCAAGTAACCTGGCAATTACTAACTGTATTATTGCAGGAAACTGGGCTTACGCGACAGGCGGCGGTATATGTGCCAGTACCTGGTCGATGTTCGATGACAGCCGGTTGACTGTCCGGAATTGTGTGATTGTCAGTAATTACAGGAGTTCCGGTGGTGGCGGCGGAATCAGTGGAGGTTATGAGTTATCACTTTCAATACATAACAGCATTCTATGGGCCAACGGCAGCCCTCTCCACTGGGGGCCGGAAGAACAATTGGACAATTATGATGCGGAAGTGACCTTCAGTTGCATCCAGGGCGGATGGCCGGGGTTGGGCAATACTTCTGCAGATCCTTGCTTCGTCGAGCCTGGTTACTGGGAAGAATGGCCGCGTACCTATCCTCCCAAAGGTAAGTGGGTAGAGGGTGATTATCATCTGAAATCCCAGGCTGGCAGATGGCTTACCGAAGCTACCGGGTATTGGGACCCTAACAGTACACCCTCCGATCCGACTGATGATTTCTGGGTGGTTCTCCCGGCTGGAAGCTGGATCGGTGATCCTGTTACCAGCCCGTGTATCGATAAGGGCAATCCCGGTTGCCCGTTGGGTGATGAGCCTGACGATATTACCAATGTCAGGATTAACATGGGGGCCTATGGCGGCACCAGCGAGGCGAGCAGGACACCGCCGGGCTGGGGGCTGCTTGCCGACGTGACCAATAACGGAGTTGTCGATGGCGATGATCTGTCGCCGCAGATGCAGGACTGGCTGCAAACAGGCACGTGCCTGCCCGGCGATCTGGACAGAAGCGGAGGCGTTAACATATTCGACTTTGCCCTGGTAGCGGACGACTGGCTAAAAAACGCGGTATGGTACTGACTACAGGATAATTTTACAGGAAGTTCGGGTCGGTGATTATTATTATTTCTTCTTCTTTGAATCCGCCGGCGAGGGCTTCTTCCATGGTTTGCTTTTGCGACTGGATCATTCGATTGAAATCGTCGTCGTTGCTGGGGCTGGCCTCAAGCTCGGCTACCTTTTCAAGGAGTATGTTGACAGCCGCCTGGCGCTCTTCGCGCGGCAGTCTCTTCCAGCCTCCCAGTTCCGCTTTGATCGAGTCGAAAAAGATGGCGTTATCGACCGCCATAAGAGGGACGTACTGCGTATCGCCGGCAAAAAGTCTTGCTGTAGCGGTTTGCAGGAAAGCCTCGTCGCCTTCGGTGGCCGTTTCGATGAGTTTTTCGGATTTTTTGCGAGCGTCATCGGCGGCGGCGTGCTGACCGATCCGTTCGGCAAGCATCATCTTGCCTGTCAGCGCGAGGATATGATTCTTTATCAGATCGTTGTCGCTTTCTCTTCCCAGGCCGCTGCGACCGTCTGTCTGCTCGTAAGTGTCGATCGCAAGGTCAAATTGTTCTATCGCCTTTTTTCCGTAGTCGACCGCCTTCGAATAGAACATCTCGGCGACTTTACTTAGCGACTGTTTCGTCTGATCCTGCGTTGCCCTGGCCATTGACTCGAGCCTGAGGCCGGCGTGCTCGGTTGAGTTTACCGCCGAGGAAAGAACCATCGCCGTCTGCCAGTAACAGTCGGCTATACGCATCCTGGCCATAGTCCGGGCCGATCTTGATCTTGCTTTGCCATAGGCGTCGGCTGCCTCGGCCAGGAGCTGGGTTATCGCGTCAACCGCCTTGTCATAATCGCCTTGTATGCGATCGAGGTCCCCGGTGAGCCATGCGATCCTGCTGTCACATTTTTCCAGTTGCTTATCGATCTCGCCGATCTGGGTTTTCAATTCATTGCTGCGCGGCGATTGCTCGATCGCCTTTATCTGCTCGCGAACCTCCTTGACATCCGCCTGGAGCTTATCAACCAGAGGCTCTACGATAGCTATCCTGTTGTCCAGCGATTCGGCCTGGTCCATAGCTTCCTGGGCCTGCATGAAGAACTGTTTCCTGGCCTGCATAAGCGAAAACCCCTGTCGCTGAAGCGATTCGGCCTGGTCTGCTGTGGCGAATTCGCTCTGTCGCAGAAGTTCGTCGGCCTGACGCTGGAGCTCATCGGCGGAATTTTGGGCTCTCCGGGCGTCTTTGCCGAACCGGTCGCGTTTTCCCCGAAATTGCTGGAGTTGTATGTTTGTTGCCTCCAGTTCGTGACCTAAGCCCGGGTTATCTCCATCGCCGCTGATGAGTTTTCCGAGTTCGGCGATCTCTGTAGTTGTAGCGGCCAGCAGGCTCTCGAACTCGATTCGCTGACTTTGCAGCACGCCTGACTTTCCCATCAGATGGTGGATTTCGTTGAGGACCGAACCTGTCTCAGCCGCCTTAGCTGCTTGCTGTTGTTGTGTCTGCTGTGCCTGGATGGTGGCGAGATGGCCTGTTGCCATGTACGCTCCATCTGTCCCGCCGGCGGACCGCCGGGCCCTGGCTATCGCTGATTTGAGGTCTGTGCGTGCCTGGTCAATATCCTGGCCCGAGGCGCTGGCGGCGAGAACCTCTTTCGTGCTGCGGCGAAGGTTTTTGGCTGACTGACGGTCATCGTCGTCAGAACACCCACCAAGAATAACGACCGCCACAGCCAGTGCGGCAATACAAACCGACAATCTCTTGTATTTAGATAGACACACCTGCAAATTCCCCTTTAAGCCATTCCAGTGAAACGAGCAATTTTAACCGCTTTGCCCTTGGTTTGTCAAGAGGTTTTCTCGTTTTGGGGCCGGTTTCAGACCCCATAACGCCTTTATTTGTCCGAAAACTACCACAAAAAGAACTCCATGGGGGAAAATCACGTATCAATCCTGTCGGATTTGGCTGTTATTGCGGGCAGGGATTCGATATAATGGCGGGGTACAATTTTGCGAAAGGAAAAATGAAATGGACGAGAATGACAGGAATAATCTGATCAAGGCGTGGCCGGTCTACCTTGTATGTGCAATTTTGATCGGGCTGGTGGTCTGGGTATTGGGGAAGAATCCGCCGCGTCACGAGGGCAAGTCCATGGATCAGGTAATCTCCGGGGCCCTGGATTCGGTCAGGGAAACCGGCGATAAAGACGCTCAAGCCGAGCCTTTCCATGACGAGGGAGCCGAATTGGCGGGGTCCGGCGAGGGCGAAGCGGCTGGGGAACAGACATCGAGCAATTTGACCCTCATTGACATTATGAAGAACGCCAGGACATGGGGTCCGATCTTGACAGAATGGCAGGGAAAACCGCCGCAGGACTTTAGTTTCACCGATATCACGGGCGCCGAGCACAAGCTGAGCGACTATAAGGGAAAAAACGTGATGGTGATCTTCTGGGCGACGTGGTGTCCGCCCTGCAATATGGAGATCCCTCATTTGATCGAACTGCGAAACAGTATCGGCAAAGACGAGCTGGCCATGATAGCGATCTCAGATGAGAATCCAGAATTGGTAAAGGATTTCGCCTCCAGGAAGGGGCTTAATTATACCATCGTCGGCGGCCGGACACCCCTGCCGCCTCCTTTTGTTTACTCGCGGGCCCTTCCGACCAGTTTCTTTGTCGATAAGATGGGAAATATCAAACTGGTTGCCGAGGGAATGATGACGGAGATCGAGGCAAAGGCGATACTTCTGGCGAAGGAATAGAAGCAGCGGCGCTCCGGGTCATATCCGCAGGCAAGATTTTATCGAAAGCATTTATTTGCCGTCATACTCTTTGACGACCTCGATGAAGTTGATCAGAGAGGCGTTGTCAGCGGAAGTCGAGGAGCGGGCAAGCAATTCGATCTTCAGCGCGTCGGTTGCGCTAATACCGCTGAATTCCTTAACGACCGCCCTGTCAGGTCCACCGGCATCCTTATACGGGTCGAAGTTCCCAGCCACGAGGCGGTTCTGGATCATTATATCGAAGACCCGCTGACCGGGACGATCGCCGGGTCGGGGCATAAAGCCCATGCGGACCGTGTATTTATGGGCTGGTGCGCCTTCGGCCTCGAGGGCAACGAGACATTTGGTCATACCGAGACATCCGGATGTAAACAGCCACGGCCTGTCGGTTCCTGCGATGGTTCGGCCCTTGTGGTCCGCGGCGAAATAGCCGCTGGCGGCGATCTGCTCATTGAGGTCGAACTTCATGCCGTAATCGGGATAGTGGTTCTTGAGATAATTCGTCATAGGGTTGGGGTACCCGAACCAGACGGTGCCGTCGTCGTCTTTCATGTCGGCGGCAGCCCCGAGATTGACGGCAAAATGGCTAACCGGTTTCATATCGCCGGACGAGATAAAGACACTCCATGGCTGGCTGCGGCGGGGCTTGGTTACAAGGGCGAACGAACACCTCAGTGGATACGAACATGTGCAGCCCGCGCTGGCCTCGGGCGAGAGCAGGACTCCGCCGGCAGGTATCATGTTGATGGCACAGCCGGGCCGGTATCCGCCGAAGAGCGTTACGCCGCGGTCGCCGGCCATATCGTAAATCGCTATGCACGACGAGCGGTAGAACAGCATCTCCGACGATGCCGAGATCAGTGCGCAGGTATGTCCGGGTCTGAGGAATTCCCACGGATCTTTCTCGTCGCTGACCGGGTGGGCTCGCATAACGATCTCGCCGGTGGCAAGGTCGCAGGCCTTTGGCTCGATGATGATCTTATCGCCGACGATGACCGGCCTCGTGCGGTAGTTAAGCGGTCGCGACCAGATAAGCTCGCCGTCCTGGTCGTTTAGCACCGTGATCCGCCGCCACTCCATGCCGCCGGCCTGATGTCGCCACGCATCGTGATTGCCGTGGTTGCCGAAGAACAGCACCTTACCGTCCTGCAGGGCCGAGCCCATGGCGTCGCCGCCGCAGCCCGTGAGATCGTAAACCTTCTCCCAGAGCTTTCGGCCCGTGACAGCATCGACGGCAGTGACGGTTCTGATGTCATAATCGTCAAAGTTCAGGGTCCCTTCCCTGAGTTCCAGCTCGGCCTGGAGCGCATCTATCATGTATTTGAACTTCCGCGTCTGATTGCTGGAAGCATCGTCGCCAATAGCGCCGAGTCTTTTCTTGTTGCTGTCGAGTTGCTGCGTGATATCCGTACGGCTAAGGTATCTGCCGGAGGCGGCAAGTCGGATCTGTTCTTTCAGTGCAAGTTTCTTCTGCTGCGGCGAGGTGTCAAGACGCGTAAGAAACAGCTTGCCGTCGCCTATAGTGATCGTTGTGTCTGCGATCCGGCTTCCCCGGTGCGTCCAAAGCAGCTTTCCTGTTTCGGTATCGAGGGCAAAGACCTGGTCGCTGACAGTGACATTTTCGGTTACGGCATTTTTGATGGTGAATTCGCCGCCTCGGGGACGTGGGCGCATAGGCTTCCAGAGCCCGCCGTTTCGCTCGAGTTCACGGAGGAAATCTTCATCGGGAACGGGGTACTTCTCTATGGTCATCTCGTAGACAGAGACATATTCTTCGGGTATGCGCTCCTTGTCCTTCCACTTTCCGTTTTCGACAAGGACGTCGACGATCGAACCGTAATCGTTATCCATCGCCTCCGCCGCCGAGCCGTAGAGGATGTTGCCCTGGACGGAAACGTATCCCCATCGCTTCGGCATTTTGTCCTTAGACGGCGGCATCGTATATATCCGCACGGTATCGCCCGTTGCCGGGTCAAGGCGGTAACATTTCGCTCTGGCTGCGAGGTAAAGGCCGTCGGCATTGGCGACGAGATTGCCGGAATCAGCCTTGGCAAGCATTCGTGCCGCGCCGGGCAGCTCTCTATCCCAGAGCACGGTCCCGTTATAGGCGTCGACAGCCATGATCCGGTGCTCGCCCTGGACAAACATCCGCCCCTCGACAGAGACCGGGCTTGCCGCGTCGGCATGTCTTTCGATCATACCCTGCGGACCCGGCTCGCCATACCACAGGACGCCCAACGGCCCAGCCACCAGATCGTCATTCGAGCAGGCGGTATTTTGGGCGTTTGCAAACTGCTGGGTCCATTCGCCGGCTCCTTCGAGCTTTCCGCGGACGAACTTGTCGGATATACTCCGGCGGCCCCAATATGCCGTGCCGCCATAAGGACGCAGGAGGCGATGGGCCTGTTGTTTTGATGCGCCGGTCTTTCCCGAGATCAACATCGAATCCGATACGATCAGGTTTGCAAAATACTCTGGCAGATCATCCAGTTGCCACGGCTGGGCAACGATCCGCGTGCCGAGCAGTCCGGCTGAATCGAGTTTTTCGCGGGCCAGGCGGAGTTTGTCGGGATCGTTTTCCAGACCGACGATCTGCAAATCCGTATTCTTAGCCAGTTCAAAGGCGAGGCGACCGGTGCCGCAATCGAGGACGAGGGCATATCCTTTTGTAATGCCGCAGTCATCGACGATCTGCCGGGCCATCTTCCTGTAGAGCGAGGTCAAGCTGTCTTTGGGAAAGACGTCGGGCAGAGGGTCGCTGCGAAGTTGGGCGGGGGCATTATTTTTTCGATCGGCAAAACAATGTATCTTGCCGCTGTCGGTACTGACGATGAGCCGGCCATCGGCGACCGCCAATCCGACGGCTGTGCCGGAAATATCGCGTTGCCACATCTCGCTGCCGGTTTCGGTATCGACGGCGACGACAAAATCTTTTCCGCCGGCGAGGAGCGTATAACCTGCAAGAACGAGGGTCGAGAGGTCCTTACGCTTATACTGCCACCGGCCCTTATTGTCTTCCTGGCTGACCTGCTGGATCCCATCTTCGGTCAGGGCATAAAACAATTCCCCGGAAGCGACCATATCAATCGCGGGGATTCGGCTGAGGGAGTTTTTGATACTCGCGCCGGTGGAGGCGTTAAAGAAGGCCTTTTGCGGACTGCCCGACATGTCGACGCCTGCGAGCAGTTTGTCGCCTGCGAGCATGGTCCAGGCTCCGCCGTGCTTGCCGATGACCCTTGTAAAGAACAGGAATTTCCCGTCCTTGCGGCTAAAAGCGGCTGGCAGCGCCCTTCCGGAGGGAACGTAGACGATGTCGTCGGATGCGACGAGGTAGCCGTGGGGCGACATTCCGCCGAAATCGAGTTCGTGGGCGCGATCGCCTACGGTATCGTTTCGCCAGATTACCGAGCCGTCGGAGGGGTCGAGGGCGCAGACGTATATTCCCTCGTATGGAAACACGCCAGCGGCAAAGAGGACCTGCCGGTCGTCGACGATAACGGAAGTGCGAATCGGCCACAGCGAGATCATCTGGCCGTTGCCGATAACCTTTTCAGCAGATGGTCCTGCGCGATATTTCCAGACCGGTTCGCCGCTTTTGGCGTCGAGGCAGTAGACATAGCCGTCATCGGAGCCGAAATAGACGCGTCCGTTATGCACGGAGGGAGTAAAACGCACGGGACCGTCGGTGAAAAACGACCAGTTGGCCTTGCCGCCGGCGAGATCGATACAGTTGACCTTGCCCGCCGTCGCCGATGCGAAGTAAACCTTTCCATCGGCTACGGCGACATTGCAGGTGCTGTCAGAGTGCATTCTCGGCATCTCCTCAGCGGGGCTCGGCCAGGCGGGTTTGGGTGTGTGCGGCGAGTGGAAAACCCATTGCTGATAAAGTTCGGGGCCGATATTTTCCGTGGTGACAGCGCTTCGTCGCCCGTCAAAACGGTGTGTGGGCCAGTCGCCGGCGACCGCTGGAGTGCATAGCCATAGCCCCGCAACTATCAGGACAAAACATATTGTGATAGCTGCTACCGCATTGCGTACGAAAAGCGGGTACAGGTACAACCTGCCTTGCGGCAGAACGTACCAGTCCCCGTTTTTCTGCTGACTTGTTGCCTTCATATAGTTCTCCCATAAGACCTGTTGTGTTGCCGTTTTACTTCTTCTTTGCCGGCGTCTTCTTATTATTCTGCCCGGACCATGGGATGACGTTGGCTCGCTCGGCGTATGATCGCCACTGAGCGGCCATCTCTCTGGCTCGTTCCGGCTGTTGCTGCGCGAGGTTGTGCAGTTCGCTGCGGTCGGCCTCTACGTCGTAGAGTTCCCACTGAACATCTACCTGTCCGGCATTGCCCTTGGCCACGAGTTTCCACTTGCCGATTCGGATCGCCCGGTTGCCCTCGTGCTCCCAGTATATGGTCTTTCGCCCGATAGGTTTGTCTGCAAAGGCACCGGCGAGGCTCTTGCCTTCCATCGGCTTGATATCCTCTCCCTTGAATCGCGTGGGATATTTGGCCCCTGAGAGATCGACGCAGGTTGCCATCAGGTCGATGAGGTGGGCCGGCTGGTGGCGAAGCTCGTTCTCGGCGTCGATGCCGTTTGGCCAGTGGACGACCAGCGGCGTCGATATGCCGCCCTCGTGGACCCAGTGCTTGTATTCGCGAAACGGCGTGTTCGAGACGTTTGCCCAGTTCTTGCCGTAGCCGATGTATGTATCAGCGGGGCCGGGCCAGACGTGTCCGCGCCTGACGGGCCAGCCGTCGCGGGTCTGCTTCGGCGTCGAGCCAAAGTAGTGCTGCGCATCGTCGGCGAGCGGAGCGAGCGTGGGTTTATCGGCCCGGGGGCTGGGTTTGTTGCTTCGTCCGCCGGCTTCGGCGCATCCTCCGTTATCCTGAACGTAGAAGATCAGCGTATCGTCCAGTATTCGTTTATTCTTGAGGCTCTTGACCATACGACCGATGCCCTGATCCATATTGTCGATCATGGCGGCGTAGACCTCCATGCAGGCCGCTTCCCATTTTTTGTCTTCGATATCCTTCCACTGGCCCGCAGGGGGAGACAGCTCGGCATCGGGTTTGATTACGCCGAGTTTTTTCATCTTCTCGAAACGCGCCTTGCGGATGGGCTCGTAGCCGGCGTCATATTTGCCCTTGTATTTGGCGATATCTCGCGGGCGGGCGTGCATCGGCCAGTGTGCGCAGGTGTGTGCGACGTACATGAAGAATGGCTTGTCGGCGTCGCTTTCGTCGATGAAGCGGCAGGCGTTGTCGGAGATCGCATCGGTGTAGTAGTAAGGCTCATCGGGCTGATATTCCGGGTCGGTCGGCGGGGTGATCATCGTGTTATCGCGTACCAGCGTTGAGGGGTCCCAGAAACTTCCCGCACCGTGGATCGTTCCGTAGTAATGCTCGAATCCGCGCTGCATGGGCCAGTTGTGCTTGGGTCCGTCCGGCTGGGTGCCCTTGGTTACATGCCATTTGCCCACGGCGTAGGTGGCGTAACCGGACGTCTGGAGCACCTCGGCGATCGTCATGCAGTTTCGGTTCAACTCGCCGCGATAGCCGTCGACGCCTCGATCGTTCATCATGTGACCGATACCTGCCTGGTGCGGGTACAGACCGCTGAGGAGACATGCCCGCGTCGGACAGCAGCGTGCCGTGTTGTAAAACTGCGTAAACCGAAGGCCGTCTGCTGCAAGAGCGTCGAGCGCCGGCGTCTTGATCTCGCTGCCGTAACAGCCGATATCCGAATAACCCATATCGTCCGACAGGATGACGATAATATTGGGCCGGGTGGGTTTCTTTTTGCCAAAAGGCCAAAACGCCTTCGCCGCTGCAGGACCTATCGTTACGCCAAGAGCTACCGCCTTGCAAAAGTCACGTCGCTTCATTTGTCACCTCTTTTTTATCAATGTCAGGTTCGATTTCTATTTGGATTTTTTGGGCTCTTTATGGCCCGGCCTTCTGCTTACGCGGTCCGGCTTGGGGAAGTCGGCTGGGACGTGCTTTTGCGTAACGCGTCCGGTTGCCGCCCATTCGGTGCGTCGCTGAAGGGTGACGATAAAGCCAACGCACTCCATATGCGCGCCGGCGTGGCCGAGCACGGTGTGAAATACCCTGCCCTTGCCGTAGTCGATCGTAAATAGCACCGGCTCATGCTCGCCGGTCCCGTTCTTTTGATCCGGATCGCAGTACGCCGTCGCCAGGACCGTCATATTCTTGGCAGGCCCCCGCAGGGCACTGTAAAGCTCATCGCTTGCGTGCATCCACTTCTCCGGCAGCCCGGCGGTGATCGGATGCTGTTTGTCCCTGGTTATCACCTGAAATTCATGCTGAGGTGGGTGCTGGCCGCCTTTGCCGTCGCTGGTATCGTAAACGACCTTGCCATCACGCCATCGTACCATAGGCCCGGACTTTTCGTTGCGACCGCCCCATCCGCCGATGGCGATCATCTCGTTATAGGCCGGCCACTGAGGGAAGGCATTGTCCGCAGCGTGAAATACGACCAGCCCGCCGCCGTTTTTCATGTAACGCTCGAAGGCCTTGCGGGTTTTGGCCGGCCATTCGTCGCCGGTATAGTTGCAGATGACGACATCGTATCTGGCAAAGGCCGGCTTAAAGTCCTCCATGGGCTCCTTCTTCGCCGGCGAGGTAGCGACATCGACCTTGTAGAGCCCCGTCTGCTCAAGGAGTTTTTTCAGGACCGGCGTCGTTTCCTGCCAATTGTGATTATTCTGGCCGTCGACTATCAAAGCCTTGAGGGTTTTTGCAGACGACGAACCTGCCGAAACCGGGATCGCCGCGAAAACCAGGATTAGAACAACTGCTGCTATTTGACGTCTTAACATACCTTTCCACCTTTCCGATCTAAATGTTAACATTACTCAAACCGACCGATTTTTTAGTCGTTAGTATTTAGTCCCGATAGATCGGGATTTCGCTTTGCTCAATATTTTAGTCGGTCGAAGCCGACTTTGTCGACGATTATTTTAATTTCAATTCCACCGGAGATATTAGCTCGCGGTTTTTTCAGCGATATTTACCAAAACACACGATCGAACCGTTTTCCAAAGAAACAAAAATACGGCCCCGGGCGGCAATCATACCGTCAAAAACCGGAGACGATTCCAATTCATATTCAGCCAATTGTTTTCCCTCCGCCGCATCAACCAACAACAGTGACGCCCCTTGCCGCCCCAGGAAGGCGGCCTCTGCTTTATCAGGTTCCGTGAACGTCATGCTGTCACTTCTCATTTCGGCCCTTTCCGGCGGACCTGCCAATAACAAAGTCGTATCGGCCAACGCGAGCGCCCTGACAAAAACAGGCACGGTTTGGCTCCAGAGGTTGCGGTGTAAACCCGGCGCGCCATGCTGTTTGTCTCGCTCGGTTACTTTGAGGCCGAGGGCTGTGCCCGATCGCCCATAGCGGAGGTGTTGATTTTCTTTATTACTTGGCAGCGGCTCAAAGGGCCTCTTTTCGGCAGCGAATAAGTGATACTTTTCGCCCCCGACAATTTGCCCCGTGCCTCCGCCCGGATATTTGTCGCGGCCGTAGCCATAAACCGTCTCCTCGCCCAGCGAAAGAATGCGTCCGGAAGGAACCATATTGCCCACACGCGGCCAGATCTGCCATCCCGATTCATTAACGGGAGGCATGCAGACCGGGTCCGATCCATAAATCCAATAGGAACGATGCCACCAGGTGTCGTCCAGGAACCCTGTGGGGGCAAATAAATGCGGCGGCCCGACCCCGAGATCGTCGCCAGTCTCGAAATTGATTTTCAAATGCCGCATGTATACCGATCCTCCGGAGACGGAAAGGACGTCGTTCAAAACGCCGCGCAGATCGACGCCGCCGTCCGGTTGCTCCCCGGTTTTTGCATCGAGGCTGTATAAGGTGGTTTGCGAGAGTTTTTTTCCGGTGCTCGGGTCAAGACGGTAGACGGTTATACCGCCATCGAGGTAGGACGATCGCCCCGCAGCGACAATAAGCGTATCGTCCTTAATAAGGACGCTGCCATGAATGGGCCATGCGGATTCCAGTTGTCCGCGTACCATGACAGTGCGCTCCTCCGGGGCGGCGCGAAAACGCCAGACGAGCGCTCCGTCCGCCGCGAGAAGAGAGGTGACCCAGCCGTCGGCCGAGCCGAAGAAGACCCTGTTTTTGTATATCGTGGGCGGGGAATCGATGCGTCCGCCGCCGGTGTGCGACCATAGCGATGCGCCGCTTGCCGCGTCCAAAGCGTGAACCGTATGCGTATCGACCGCGGCGACGAAAACTTTCCCATCGCTGGCAACAGGGCTCGATAGCCGTCCGCCCGGCTTCGACGTCCACATCTGCCGGAGATCGTGCGGCACCTTGCTTGCGGTGCGTGCGCTTCGCGCGTTGTCATGGCGAAATGTCGGCCAGTCGGAGGAATTGTTAATTGCAAGTTGCGAGTTGCGAATGCTTTCGTAGGCGGGTCCTTTTTCAAAACGAGAATCCTCCGCGCTCGGTTTCGGTGCCCCGCGGGCCGGCGGGCCGAATGCGTATATGCCTTTTGCCATCGTCTTGATATTGCAGGCACAGGAGTGGGGCGGGGCGTACAAGAGGCCGTTGCTCGGCATCACTCCATACTGACAGGTCCCACGCACCGCGTGATTGAGATCGATCTTGCCGGACTCGACGTCGATAAACTCAACTCCCGACCGGCTGGACAGGATGAAGCGACTGGTCGCTTTGGGGCGATAGCAACGATGATGTGCCAGTGTGGGATATTCCCACGCCTTTTCCGTGGCGATAGTCTTCTCGATTTTCCCCGTTCTCGCATTGAGGCCCTGCCCGAAATCCGCGGATCCTCTATTCTTCGTATACCCGCGCCAGAGCAAATCGTTGATCACGAAAATATCGGGGGGCGAAGCAAATCCCGGCGCGCTTGAACATTCCCAAAGGGCCGCGCCATCCTCGACGGGAAATGCGGTGAGTTTGCTGAAGTCGGCAACATACACGATGTTCTTGTGAGCGGTCAACGTTAGCGACGCCCAACTCGTATTATTAATATTAACGTTGCGGACCTTTCTCCATTTCTCGTCACCTGTTTTCAATTCCAGACACACAAGACGCTCCCTTGTCTGGTACAACAAGGCATCGCCCGACACCACCAGAGGGGAAAACATCCCAACGTTGATTTCCTTGCGCCAAAGCCGCTCTCCCGTTTCAGGATTCGACGCCAGGATGCTTGCGCGGACCGATTCGCCGTCCTCGGGGGGCTTACGAACCGTCTCCCGATCGACGCCGACCTGCACGATCAAACAGTCCGCGGCACGAATGATCTGTCTCGCATTTTCCGAGCCTTTATACGTCGTCACTGTTTTTCCGCTCGCCGCCTCCAACGCCACGACCGGCTTGCCTTCCCCCAAGGCCACATACACACGCTCTCCCACCGCGACCAGCCGGAACGGCAAGTCCGGCGGGCCAGAGCGAAATCGGCGCAAATGGTTCGTCCAACGATCGACCGATCGCTTCCACAGGACCGTACCGTTGAAGGCGTCCCGGGCCACCAGACGCCATCTCGGCGGCATGCGGATATCGCTCGTCAGCCCCTCGTCGATAATGTAAAAAAGCCGCCCTCGGGCCGAGACCATCGCGCTGACGGTTGCCAGGTGGTCGTGACTGCGGGCGAATTTTGGAAAGCCGATCCACTGCACTCGCCTCGGCAGGCCGACGACTTTGTCTTGCGCAACGGCGTTGTTGTCCGGCCCGTGCAAATAATGGGTCCATTCGTCGATCTCTTTCGGCCACGGCTTGACCGTCCTGGCCCAACTATCGCCCGACTTGGTGAAAGCCGATCCAAGCGGTGCCAGCACACGCATCGCCTCATTCATGAAAACATCGTCCATGGAGACATCACCGGGGCCGGCGACGACCAGGAGGTTTACGAGGTTGTCCGCGTAGGGGAGATAGTCCTTGTCCCAATGTCGGACCGACACTTTGCCGTACAGGCCCTGTTTTGCGATCTTTTTGCGGGCGGCGCCGACAAGGTCTCCATCGCTGTAGAGCCCCTGGACAACGCAACGGTCGTTCGCGAACAATTCAGAGGTAAACGCACCGTCGCCTGGCCCGACATGCACGACAAGACCACCCGTGAAACCACTTGTGTTGATAATTTCCCGAGCGGTTCTCGCCCGCACAGTCTTCATTTCCGAGGCGTGCTTTTCAACCCGCACTCCTCCTTCGCCCTGCGCCCAACCAGACGTTGCGAGAACAAGGAGGATCAAGACACTCCATATTTGCTTCGTTTTTTGCATAATGAATAATTCAGTTTTTTCGATGCTAAAAATGCCTGTACATCAAATCGGTCAGTTTGAATAACTTTATACACTCCAGGGCGCCCGGCACGACCGGTTGAGCATTGTGCTCGCCTGGGGGTCATTGATAATTTCTTCCTTTTTGGGGTCCCACCGTATCGGGCGGCCCGTCCGGATGCAGATATCGCTGAGGTGCGAAATGATATCCGATTGCACGGCGGCGCCGACCGGGCTAATGGTTTTTGCCCGGGTCTTTACGCACTCGATGAAATTGCCGAATTGATCGTTGCTTTCGTAGAGGTGCTCGTCATTGGGTTTGAGTTTGATATTAAGAAGAGACGGCTTGCTCGCATAGATGCCGCCGCGGTCGACGCTGACCCAGCCTTTGGTGCCGAAAAACGTGGTGCCGTGGGCGGTGAACTTTCGGTAGTCAGAAACTATCGGCTCTGCGATGCGCCAATCCATGAACCGCATTTTGATACTGTTTGCATACTCGCAGCTAATATCCCATGTCGAGGTGGTGTCGTAGAGCCCTTCGGAGGGGATTTCGCCTTTGCCTTCGTAGTAGACGGGGGCGGTATCGTCGGTGTCGTTGCCCCACTGCGCGATATCCAGCGGGTGAGCGCCCCATCCGGCTATGAAACCCAGGGCGTAATCGTAAATGTGATACGTGCCGAACTTTGTGCAGCGATCCACGGTGTAGGCAGCTCTGGGGGCTGGGCCGGTCCAGCGGTCGAAATCCAGGTCGTCGGGGACCGGGGCAGGGGCCGTCGAGCCATATTGCTTGACATTGAAGCTACCATACTGCTGCAAAATACCCGGACACCACGCCTCGATGCGCTCGAGCTTGCCGATATACTCGTTGCGTGTCAACTCGCAGGCGAATCGGAAGTTGCGGCTTGAGCGCTGCTGGGTGCCGTATTGCAAGACCGCGCCGTAACGCTTCACAGCGGCCCTTAATGCCTGGTTCCAGGCGACAGCTACGCCAAGGGGCTTTTCGACGTAGACATCTTTGCCGGCGCGGACGGCTGCGATGGCGATCGGCACGTGCCAGTGGTCCGGCGTGGCAATGGAAAAGGCATCGATGTCATCGCGTTTTAATAATTCCAGAAAATCGCCGGTCATTTCGCAGCCGGAATACCCGGCTTTGTCAAAACGCCCGGCATATTGCTGGTTAACGAGTTCGACCGCCTTTTCCATGCGCGAGCCGTAACAATCGCAGACCGCCACGATCTGGGCGCCTGGCAGTTGTAGATATGACCTTAAATGGATATTGCCGCGACCGCCGGCGCCTATCTGGGCCACGGTAACACGGTTACTCGGCGCATTTTTGCCAAAAACGGTCGACGGAACGATTGTCGGTACGGCTGTGGCTGCGGCGATCGCCGAACCGGCCTTTAGCATACGCCGACGTGTTATTTTGCGTGTCTTCATAATCATACTCCATGTCAGAACCGCGTGGGCCAGGGGCCACCCTACCTTATTTTATGATTATCTCCTGTATCAGAGCAATTTACGCAGATGTTCGATGCTCCCAGCCGCCTGCTCGACCGTTCCGCACTCTACTGAAAAGACGATGTCTCTATCTGTTTTATTGCATATTGCGATGACCTTTTCCCAGTCGATAACGCCCTGGCCGCAGGCGCAGCCCACCGGCGTACCGGTAACCTTGCCGCGCTCGTCCTCGGACTGCTCGACGGAGATGTCCTTGGCGTGCAAATGCACGAGGCGGTCTTTTACGCGCTGAAGCCAGGCGTAAGAGTCCTGGCCGGCAAGATAGCTGTTGCCGGTATCAAAATTGATGCCGATCGCCGGCGAGTCGACCAGGTTGTAGATGCGATCGAGCCCGTCGGGCGTCTTGCTGTACTGCTGGTGTTGCTCGAGGCCGATAAGTATCCCGCGCGGTTCGGCAACCTTAGCCGCTTCGCCAAGTGTGTATCGCATCAGGACATAATCTTCGTCTTCGGTAGTCCAGTCCGGTTTGGGCCCCTCGTCGGTATTGACGACCGGTGCGCCGATCTCAGCGGCAAAACGAATGGCCTGCTTTAGGTACTCGACGCTGATCTCCGGCTTGCACAGCGGCGAATGGGCGCTCAGACCCGAACACTTTACGCCGTGCTTTTCACAAACGCTCTTGATGCGGAAGGGATCGTCTAACATCGAAACACTGTGGAAGTAGCCCGCCTCGCTGAGCAGCTCGCGGCCCCAGTGGACGAGGGGTTCGACGTACTCATAACCCAACTCCGCAGCCTTGGCAACGCCCCACTCGAAGGACTTGTCGCCGTGACGAACAAATTCAAGATTGATCCCAATGCCGATCTTCGCCATAACAGAGACCTCCTTTTCGAAAGACCAAAAACCCGATTCTAAACGCGAATGAGCTTTATTTCAATAAGAATCATTGGCGATGCCCGCGTAAAATCGCAATATCCCGCGGTCTATCAGGCATCGAACGAAACCATAAGCGTATAAGCTTCCTTGTTGTGATAATCATCGCAATCGTAGTTGTCCCTCAGGAAAGTATCGATATGGACTACATCGATATCGCAGGCCGAATCCATCAGAACCCGGCGAACTTTCTTAACGCTCAGCGTATTCCAGTAGTACAGCCCCGCGGGCTCGACAACATGCTCGTCAATGTCAGCCATGTTAAAAAAGGACAGACACGCCTCTTTGCGGGTTACACGGCAAATCTCGGCCAGCGCGATATCGACCGCCGCGGGAGAGAGATGCTCGAAGATATCGTGCACAAAAAGATAGTCATAAGATTTGTCATCGGCTGGGATGTCAAGAACGTTTCCGACCTCGAAATCCACTGTCGGGAACCGGCGACGCGCGTTGGCGATATTCTTGGCACAGATGTCAAATCCGGTATAGTCCAGGAACTTAGAGACGCCGAAGGAATGCAGGTAACGATAGTCATTCGCCGATCCGCAGGCGGGCTCCAGCACCGATATGCTTTTCGCTTCGCCATGGAACGATAGCTCCCTGCCCCAGATATGCTCGAACGTCGAAAGGGCCCCATCGGGCAGGTAGCTGTTCTCACCCGAAGCGGATCGAGTAAGAGCCTGGGCGATATAGTCCGGTATATCCCGCTTTTCGCCGGAGATCAACTCGAAGCATCGCCGGAGGTAGGACGGGATCACGACATCGCCATAAGCCTGCCGGTCCTGAACGATCGCATCTAAAATCGATTTGCGACTTGCCTGAAAACACCCGGTCATGAGAATATGCAGGATAAAGTTCAGACAGATACTGAAGCGAAACTCCTCCTGCACAAGGCCGGTAAAATCGTCCGGCCGGATCGCATCGATAAGAAACGCCCTGCTTATGATGCTTTGCAGGTTGATCCGCGGGTCCTCGACGCCGGTTACGAGGTAGCGGTCCAGCAGATCCGATTCGTACTGCGTCCAGGCCGTCCGGAGCCGATCCGATTCGGCGATCAGGCCGGTTGTCTTTAGTCCGGCTGAGCCGGTGGGCCTCCCGTTCCAGGGCGACTGCTTTGGGCCCTGACGAATAGATCGATTCGGGTTATCCGGCACCTTTTGACGCATTTTACGCCTTCCTGCCAAACGATACGCCCTGCTAAACCCTTCCCTGCCGGTTTCAGTCCTTGCCCGCCATGGCTCGGGATATCTTTACCGCGTCCTGATAGTCTTTTTTGTCGTAGTCCCAGAACCTGTCGATCGCCTCGTTGAAGGCGAACTTCGGATCGTCCTCCTTGTATTTTGCTCGAAGCGCCTTAAGCTCCTTCTTCAATTTTGCGATGACCTCGGCGTATTCCGGGCTGTCGTACTGATTATTCATCTCGCCGGGGTCGCGGCCGAGGTCGTAAAACTCCCACGCCGGCGGAGTATCCGGCTCGGACGACTTTATCGCCGTAGCATAGAACAGGATGAGCTTGTAACGCTTCGTGCGTATGGCGATGTGGCCGGGATTGTCGTGATGGGCCATGTGCATCCAGTAGTGATAATACGCCGCCTTCTTCCAGCCGTCCGGCTCGCGGCCCGTCTCGAGGATCGACTTAAAGCTGCGGCCCTGCATATAGCCGGGGGTCTTAACGCCGGCAAACTCGAGCATCGTCGGGCCGTAGTCGACATTTTCAACGATCGCATCGGTCCGCGTTCCAGCCTTGATGCTCCTGGGGTAGCGAACGATAAACGGCATCCGCATCGCCTCTTCGTATCCCCAGCGTTTGTCGATGTAGTCGTGCTCGCCGAGATAGAAGCCCTGATCGCCGGTGTAGAAGATCACCGTGTTGTCGAAGATGCCCTCGGCTTTGAGATAGTCGACTACGCGTCTCAGGTTATCGTCGACGCCCTTTACGCACCGCAGGTACATCTTCATATAACGCTGATAGGCCTCGCTTTTGTATTCCCTGTCGGATAGCTCCTGATCGACCTTCATGTGTTTGCCCATATTGCGGCGGTGATTTCGCTTGCCGACGGACGTTCCGATCTTGTGGATCAATTCGTCATTGTGTCCGCGCGTCGCGATAGAGCCGTGATTGCCCGTCTCCCACAGGCTGTCCGGCTCGGGGATATGAACGTCCTCGAGATAGCTGTCGTAACGCGGGGCATTCTGGAACATGTCGTGAGGGGCCTTGAAATGATACTTAAGAAAAAACGGTCTGGTCTTGTCGCGGGTCTTTAGCCAATGAAGTGTCGAATCGGTAATGCAGTCCGACGAATGACCCTTCATCTGGATCGTAGTGCCCTTCGTATCGCCGAAAGAGCCTTCGTAGAATTGCGGATCGAAATATTTCCCCTGGCCGGGCAAAACCTTGTAATAATCGAACGTCGACGGGCGGACCTTGAGATGCCACTTGCCGATAATGGCGGTAAGGTAGCCGGCCTTTCGCATCTCGGTCGAGAGATACTGCCGCTCGGGAGGCAAAGCCTCGCTCAGCGTCGGACAGCCGTTGACCGCGCTGTACTGACCGGTCATGATACACGCCCGGCTCGGCGTACAGATCGCATTGGTGCAAAAGGCATTCTCCAGAAGCATGCCCTCTTTGGCTAAGGCGTCGATGGTGGGCGTCGGATTGAGCTTTGCCAGGCGACCGCCATAAGCCCCAACAGCCTGGCTGGTATGGTCGTCGCTCATGATGAACAGGATGTTGGGTCTCTTGTCCCGGGCTGCGGCTGCATCAGAACCAGCCGCAATCGCCACTGCGCCAAGGGCTGCAAACTTCAAAAAATCACGCCGCTTCATAGCATTCTCCTGCTTAAAAACGTATCAATTCACCTTGTTCCATGACATATCCTCTTTAGCGAACATCTTCGCCCCCCATACCCTCTCCCGGCGGCCCTCCCAGCCAACCGTTAAATGCAGGAACCGTCCATCCTTTAGACGAATAAATACGATATTTTATTGCAACCGGGCCGGCAGGTAAGCTGTGCGGCAGCCGTTCTATAAACCGAGTTTTTCCCGCAGGCAGGTCTTGACCTGATCGGACGCTATGCGGACCTGTTCCATCGAGTCGCGGTCCCTGAGAGTTACCGTACCGTCCTCTTTCGTCTGGCCGTCGACTGTTATGCAGAATGGGGTCCCCGCCTCGTCCTGGCGGCGGTAACGCTTTCCGACGGCGCCCTTCTGGTCGTAGAAACAATTAAACAGCCCCTTGAGATCGTTGTAGATGTTCATCGCGATCTCCGGCATACCGTCCTTCTTGACGAGCGGGAAGATCGCCGCCTTCGTGGGGGCCAGAGAGGGATGGAAACGCAGCAGATTTCGCGTTGTGCCATTGACCTCTTCCTCGTCGTAAGCGTCTACAAGAAAAGCCAACGTGCTGCGGTCGATCCCGGCGGAAGGTTCGATCACGTAAGGGATGTAACGCTTCTTTTCCTGCTCGTCGAAAAACGACAGCGGGCCTTTGTGGTAATCCTCGGCCTCGTCTTTCAGTTCGATCTTCGACAGGTCGCCGTTGTTTTCATACCAACTGTTCATCGTTCTCATTCCCCGCTGATGCTGGCGAAGGTCGAAATCGGTTCGGTTGGCAACTCCCTCGAGTTCCTGCCAGTCGCCCGAGCCAAAGGGGAACTTGTATTCGACGTCGACGCAGCCCTTGGCATAGTGGGCCAGTTCGTCGGGATCGTGCTCGCGGAAGCGGAGGTTTTCCTTCTTTATCCCCAGGCTCAGATACCAGTTGAACCGCTGCTCTTTCCAGTGGTTAAACCACTCTTCATCGGTTCCCGGCTGACAGAAGAACTCCAGTTCCGCCTGCTCGAATTCGCGGGTTCGGAAGATAAAGGCCTTGGTTGTCACCTCGTTGCGGAACGATTTTCCTATCTGCGCGATCCCGAAGGGCAGCTTTACCCGCGTGCTGTCCAGGACGTTCTTGAAATTTACAAAGATCCCCTGGGCGGTCTCAGGCCGCAGGTGAAGTGTCATGGTGTCGTCGGCAT
>DAOVVQ010000281.1 GCA_030637065.1 Planctomycetota bacterium | reverse complement strand
TGAGGCCCGCGATTATCAGCGTAATGCCGGGCCCCTGAAGGCCGGCTGGTATTCGGGAGACCGCGAGCTTTTGGCGGATACCGGCCATTGCCAGGATCGCCAGCATCCAGCCGAGTCCGCTGCCTAATCCGTAGCCGACAGTTACGATGAACGAATAGTCGCGGATGACCATGAACAGCGATGCACCCAGGATCGCACAGTTGACCGTTATCAGCGGCAGGAAGATCCCGAGGTTCTGGTAGAGTGTCGGCGAATAGCGGTCGATGACCATCTCGACGAACTGGACGAAGGCTGCGATGATGATGATAAAGAGTATGAAGCGGAAGAATTCCAGGCCCAGGGGCTCCAATACCAGGTGATACGCCAGCCAGTTAAGCGCCGCGGTGGAGGTCATTACGAATATGACGGCTGCTCCGAGGCCGAGCGACGTTTTGACCTCGCGCGAGACGGAGCAGAATGGGCACATGCCGAGAAAGTAGCTCAGCAGGATGTTGCTTGTAAAGACGGCTGAGAAGCAGGTTACGAGTGCGGTCCATAATTCGGCGCTGATCGTCATTTTGCGTCCCTCCTGAGTCCGATCGAGCGAAAGATCCAGATCACAGACGCTAATGTAAAGAATGCTCCGGGCGGCATGACCATGATTATCCATTTGTCCCAGTTCGTCGCGAAGTACGGCACGGCAAAGCCCATGACGGTGCCCATGCCGAGAAGCTCGCGGAAGAATGCTATCGAGAGCAGGACCGCGGAGTATCCTAATCCGTTGAATATGCCGTCTATCAGCGACGCAGCGGGGCGGTTGGAGCCGGCGAACGCCTCACAGCGGCCCATGATGATGCAGTTGGTGATTATCAGCCCGACGTAGGGGCCGAGGCTGCGGCTCATTTCGGGCCAGTAGGCCTTCAGGGCGAGGTCGACCAGAATCACGTAGAAGGCGATTATCAGCGTCTGGACCATCATGCGGATATTTCGCGGCGTCCAGTTGCGGAGCAGCGAGACGGTCAGGCAGCTTGCCCCCATCACCAGCGTAAGGGCGGTGCACATTACGAGGGTGTTCAGGACCAGGTTCGTAACGGCAAGCGTGCTGCATATCCCCAGGACCTGGCGAAAGATCGGATTGTTCCGCCATATCCCGTCGATCACGATGTCACGGGTCAAGACCCGCTGGCCGTTGGGGCTCATTGGTTGCCTCCGCTGCTGAAATGCTCATCGCGCCATCGCGCCAAATCTTCGTTTATCAGTTTTTCGAGCCGCGTACACGTCTGCGTTGCGCCGGTTATCGCATGGACTTCATTATCGGCGAGCTTAGAGCCTGTGGGTCTGATGCGAATGGGCCTGTCGGTAGTCGCCAGGCGCCTGCCGGCGAACTGGTTACGGAATTGGGCCTTGGTAATCTCGGCTCCGAGGCCGGGCGTCTCGCTCTGCTCATAGAATGACACGCCGCGTATTCGGTTGCCATCGGCGGAGACGCCTACGATACCCTTGATTGGCGCCCAGAATCCCTTGCCGCCGACGAGCACGGCGTAACCGGAGAGATTGCCGTCTTCGGTCAGCGTGTAGGCCAGGCCGGACTCTTTGTCCGGTTTGGTGAATCGCTCTAAGAAGAACTCGTGGATATCCAGGCCAGTTTTGCCCTCGGCCAGGGCGAAGGCTTCCAGCATCGCTGTTTCAAATGCTAATTGCTCGTTCGCCTTGACCCTGGCGCTGGTAAAACGTGCAAAACCGATCACTATCGAGCTGAAAAACGCCGTTACGACGAACATGTAGGCTACCGCGAACCACGGTTTATCTCTCATGACGAATCCTCCCTGACTGAGACAGCCGCTTTTTTACGCTCGGCCAACGCGCCTACGCCGTAATCGATGATCGGAGCGAACATATTGCCTATCAGGATCGCGAACATCAGGCCGCCGTTGAATATTGAGAAATTCCGTATTACCAGTGCGCAGACCGAGATCAGAATTCCGTAAATGATCCGGCCCGCCTTTGTCTTTGGTGAACTTATCGGGTCGGTTGCCATGAAAAATGCACCGAACAGGAATCCGCCGCCTAAGACCGCAGGCCATGCGCCCGGGACGGGCTCGATCTTCAGCCAGTACAGGAGTTGGTTCAGGACAGCATACGTAATTATCACCGACAGTATCGTCTCTCTGCTGGCGGTTTTGGTATAGTAGAGATAAATCCCGCCGATGAGGATCAAAAGTGCGCTCGTTACCCCGGCTGTTCCGCTTATTCGGCCCAGGATAAGCGCCTTAAAGAACGCCCCGCGGCTAACTGTTACCTGCTCGTCGGCTGAGATGACGAACGGTATTTCGCCGATGGCCCCTTCTTCATCCGCCGGTCTGAGCGTCAGGGCGCCGCTTTTGAGGTATGCCATCGGTGTTGCGCCCGTTACGGCTGCGGTTGACTCGACCGTTGTCCAGCGGTCCATCGCTCCCATCGGCCCGGCTGCGGCCTGCGGCCACGTTGCCGTCAGGGCCACGGGAAAACATATATAGACGAAGCATCTGCCGGCCAGTGCGGGATTGAAGAAGTTTCGCCCGAATCCGCCGAATACCTCCTTTGAGAATATCACGGCAAAGACCATCCCCACCGCCTGGACGTGCCAGCCGGTGCCGGCGGGCATTATCAGTGCGAACAGGACAGCGGTGACAAAGACCGCCTCGCTGACCGGCTCTTTCCGCCATCGGCAAAACAGCAGTTCGGCTATGAACCCGACGGCGCAGCAAAACAGGATGCAGGCAAGCACCCGCCAGCCGAAATAGTAGACCCCCCCGGCGATGCAGGGCACCGTTGCCAGGAGCACACGCCGCATTACCGCCTGCTTACGAAGCAGTTTCGTTTTCTTCTTCGCCTGAGCCATTGTTCCTTCTGCAAATAAGAACCAGTCCCGCCATCGCCGTGTGGAGTACGATAAATGCCGGCCAACTGAAGTACCGTTTGTAGTCGGCGTCGGTTATGTGCAGCCCCCCGGCGCAGTAAACGATTATGATCAGGACTATCGCTACGATAAAGCTGCCCGCCCAGAGCCTGGTTATCTTCAGCCGGGCTTTGCTCAAAAGCGCCCACGCGATCATGAGCATCAGGCAGGAAGTTATCAACGGAGCCAGCACCGGGCCGCCCCACGTTAGCGGTATGAGGAACAGTATGTCCCAGTCCATCACCGACGCCGGCCAGTTGAGTATGACTTTCAGCCAGATGTAGTAGAAGATGTCCCAGACCGCAAAGATGATCAGGAAATATGCCGTGCGGTGCCTGAGGGTGCGTGTCATCAGGATGCAGGCCGTCAGTATCAGCACCAGCGTTGCCGCCTCGCGACCGACTTCGGTCAGGAGATAGGGGCCGAAGCCGGCCATCTCGTGAAAATCAGCGAGGGGGAAGCCGAATCCGTCGGGATAGAAGATCCTGCGAAGATAGACCACTACCGCTGCCTCGATATAGCCGAAGGCCGCCCCAAACAACACTAGAACCCCCAAACGCCTCAGCGAATTGTCGTCAGAGCCTGCATTCATAATTTGTTCCCTGAATAACGCAGGGGTATTATAAACCAGCGCCCAGCCATCGTCAAACCGTATATTCATCGATTCGCCGGCGGCTGGCGTTATCCCGAGCGAACGGGGCTACCCTTTGTCATCGGGAGTCCTGTCATTATCGCGAAGGGTGGCAGCGTGTCCCGATTTATCGGGACCGATGGGCGTATGCACACTGGCGCCCACCATCGGTTTGGCTTCGCCAAACACGCTGCCACCCTTGCTGGGGGCCACTGTGGACTTGCCCATCGGTTTGCTGCGCAAACACGCTGCCACCCCTGCTGGGGGCCACCCAGGCGGGGCCCACCAGAATCTTCGATAATTGGCTATAAAACCCTTGCCATTGCGTTCTGAAAGGCTAAAATGGCCCCCTGATGTGACGGAATTTGATCTATTATTTAGGAGCAGCGGAACTATGGCAGACTATTCCATCAGCCCAGCGGGCGAGAAGTTCGCCGTCCCCGAGAAATCCGAATATGACGCTGAATTTAAGCGGATCGAGGCCCTGACTGAGGCCGCCAGGCAGGAGGGTAAGGAGATCGTCGTCGTTATGGGCGTCGGGTTCGTCGGCGCCGTGATGGCTGCCATCGTCGCTGACACAGCCGATAAGCAGACGGGCAAGTCGAACAAGTTCGTCATCGGCTGTCAGAGGCCGAGTACGCGGAGTTATTGGAAGATACCGCTGCTCAATCGCGGCGAATCGCCCGTTAAGGCGGAAGACCCGGAAGTCGATCCGATGATCAAGCGGTGCGTTATGGAAAAGAAGACCCTTGTGGCGACCTATAACAGTGACTGTTTGAAACTCGCCGATTGTGTCGTTGTCGACGTCCAGTGCGACTACAGCAAGCGCGATCTCGGCAATCTGCGGACCGGCGAGGCGGAGATGGCTGCTTTGGAGGCGACTATCAGGACTATCGGGCAAAGGGTCGGCCCCGACTGCCTGACGCTGATCGAGACTACGGTAGCGCCGGGGACTACGGAGTTCGTTGCCTGGCCGATCATGAAAAAGGCGTTCAAGGCCCGCGGGATCGACAGCGAACCGCTCCTTGCACATAGTTTCGAGAGGGTGATGCCGGGCAAGAATTACGTATCGAGTATTCGCGATTTTTGGCGGGTGTGTTCCGGCTGTGACGCTGAGGCCCGGAGCCGGGTCGAGAAATTCCTCCACGAGGTGCTCAATACCGAAGAGTATCCCCTGACCGTTATGGACCGGCCCATCGAATCGGAGACGACGAAGATCGTCGAGAACTCGTACCGGGCGACCATCCTGGCGTATCTCGACGAGTGGTCCCTCTTTGCCGAGCGAAACGGGGTCGACCTGATAAAGGTCATAGACGCGATCAAGGTGCGGCCTACTCACAGCAATATGATCTTTCCCGGGC
>DAOVVQ010000077.1 GCA_030637065.1 Planctomycetota bacterium | reverse complement strand
TCCTTGACGAATTGGGCGAGTGGTCGAAGCGCGACGGTGTGAATTTCGTCGAGACGATCGATACGGGCCACCCGAGCGGGAACGGAAACGTCGGCGTTGTTACCACTTTAATGCCGAAGATCACCAGCGACCTTTCTAAGAGTCTGGTCCTTATCTGCGGACCGCCGATCATGTACAAATTCGTGCTGATCAGCCTCAAGGAAGCGGTTGTCCCCCACGAGAATATCTTCGTGAACCTTGAAAGACGGATGAAGTGCGGTGTGGGCAAATGCGGACACTGCCAGATAAACGAAAAATATGCCTGCCAGGACGGTCCCGTATTCAGATATTCGGACCTGGCGACAGTACCGGAGGCAATATAATGGGTAAAGCAAGAGTAGCAATTTTCGATTTCGCCTGCTGTGAGGGATGCCAGCTGCAAATCGTCAACCTCGAAGAGCATATTCTCGATCTGATTGGCGCTGTCGACGTTGTCGAGTGGCGTGAGGCGATGAGCGAGCAGAGCACTGAATATGATATCGCGATCATCGAAGGGTCCATCACGCGGCCCCAGGACCGGGCAAAGCTCGAGACGATCAGGTCGCGGGCAAAGGTCCTTATCGCCATGGGCGCCTGTGCGACGATGGGCGGGATCAATAAGCTCAAAAACAACTTTGATCTGGATGAGGTCAGAAACTGTGTTTACGGCGGCGACGGCACGATGGAGCACCTCGACACCGAATTTACGCAGGCCGTAGACGAAGTTGTTACCGTCGATTACAAGGTCCACGGATGCCCGATGAACGGCGAAGAATTCACGTATATCGTCCGGAGCCTGCTAATGGGCAAGGAGCCGGTGATCCCGGATTATCCCGTGTGCGTCGAGTGCAAGATGAAGGAAAATGTTTGCCGGTGGGAGCACGATGAGATATGCCTCGGTCCGATCACTCGGGCAGGGTGCGGGGCGACTTGTCCTTCGGCGTCGCATCGGTGCTTCGGCTGTCGCGGATATGTCGACAACCCCAACATCGAAGCGGCGAAGGATGTCATGCAGAAACACGGGCTAACTGACGATCAGTTGAAGAGCAAAATGGTTTTGTTTTCAAGTAAGCAGGAAAAGACATTATGAGCAATACGGTACAAACAAGTAAGGACATAAAAGTTAACGTTAATCACATCACGCGTGTCGAGGGTCACGGCAATATCGTCGTCGACATTACCGACGGCAAGGTGCTGAATTGTCAGTGGCAGGTGCCCGAAGCTCCGCGTTTCTTCGAGGCAATGATCCGCGGGCGGCATTTCGACGACATCCAGTCCATCGTCAGCCGGATATGCGGGATATGCTCGATCAGCCACTCGCTGGTCGCGATAAAGGCCGTCGAAGACGCCATGGATATCGAGGTTACGCCGCAGGCTGACATGCTTCGCCTGCTGCTGCACTATTCCGAGCAGCTTCAAAGCCACGTCCTTCATGTAGGCTACCTCGTCGCCCCCGATCTGTTTAACGCCCCATCCGTAGTTCCGCTGGTCGCCGCGGCGCCCGATGCGGTCAAGACGATCATCGGCGCCCACCGCATTGCCAATCAGTGGTCGCAGCTTCTGGGCGGTCGCGTGACGCATCCGATCACGATCGTGCCGGGCGGCTTTAGCGCTATTCCCACCGAAAAACAGCTTCGCGAACTTCAGGATACGCTCAAGGCCACGGTCGAGCCGTTAGTTGCTATCGTCGAGGTGGTCCTCAGTGTCGCAGGCGGCCTGCCCGCATTCGAGCGGGATACGGAATACGTTTCGCTCCAGCAGAACGACCCTGCTTATACATTCTATCACGGCGACATCGTTTCCACCGACGGCCACACAATGCCGGTATCCAAGTGGGAATCGGTTGCCAATGAGTACGTCGTCGAGCAGTCTACCGCCAAGTGGGCCAAGTGGAATCGCGATTCATACGCCGTCGGTTCGTTGGCGAGATTCAATAATAACGCGGAGCACTTAAGCCCCTTAGCCAAAAAAGTCGCCGGAATGTTTAGTCTGGAAAAGGGCTGCTGCAATCCGTTCATGAACAGCGTCGCCCAGCTTGTCGAGGCGGCACACGTCGTCGAAGATGCGATCGCGATCATCGATACACTGCTTACAAACGGCCTCAAGGAAGAAAAGCTCTCCGTAAAGCCGAAGGCCGGCAAGGGTTCGGCGGCTATCGAGGCTCCGCGAGGGATCCTGTTCCACAGCTACGAGTTCGACAAGAATGGCGACTGTGTCTGGGGCAATCTGTGCATCCCGACGAACCAGAACCACGCCAATATCCAGTTGGATTTCGAGAAGCTGGTGCCGGAGTTTATGCACCTCGGCGAAGACGGCCTGCGAAAGACGATGGAGATGCTCGTCCGCGCGTACGACCCGTGTATCTCATGCTCGACGCACATGCTCAACGTCGAATTCGTCAAGTAGGCGGGCTTTATCGACTTGCAGACGCAGGTTAAGCGGTTATAATGTCGCCAGAGTGAATGACGATATGCAAAAACCTGTTGTGGTCCTCGGCCTTGGCAATCCCCTGATGGGCGATGAAGGGGTCGGCATGCGAATCGTTGAAATCCTCCAGTCCGAGGCCCAAAGCTATCCCAACGCCGAATTCATCGATGCCGGTACCGGCGGGCTCAGCGTCCTCCACATGATCTCAGGTCGGCAAAAGGCGATCGTAATAGACTGTGCGCTAATGGGCGATGAGCCCGGCGCTGTCAGGACATTCGGCCCTGACGACGTTAAGACCACAAAGAAGCTCGCCCACCAATCGCTCCACGAAGCCGACATAATCAAGATCATCGAGATGGCAAAGCAATTAGGCGAAGGCCCGGAGGAGGTGCTCTTTATCGGAATCCAGCCGGAAAGCATAACCGAACGCATCGGCCTAAGCGACACACTGGAAAACAAGACCAACGAATACGCAGACGCAGTACGGAAGGCATTGAAATAGGATCGCCCCCCCCTACTCCCTCCTCCATGTCATTGCCGCACTCGCCGCTCGCCGCGGCGGAGCGAGTCGCAGCCGAGCAAAGCCCACAGAGATTCTATAATTCTTTACTTCTCTGCTTCTTTAATTCTATGACTCTTTAATTTTCTCTTCATGCTCTTCATTTCCTTCATGGTTAAAATTACTTACCATGAAGAACATGAAGTTATTGAAGTTTCAAACAATCACCAAAACAGAAAGATTCCTGACACCTTTAGCCCCCCTCACCCTTTTGCAAAAAACGCAAAAAGGTGCCACCCAAATTGTCACTCATTCCACATGGAGGCCACACGTCGTTCCATATTTCCTAATCATCCGTAATCTCAACAAAGCTTGAAACGAACTCTGGTTTTTGGTTCTCTCGCATAATGTCACGAAATTCCCAAGTTTTACCCGTTACTGTATCTACCTTGAAAAGAGAGGATATCGTAAAAACACTGCCTCTCCCCGTTACTCCTTGTATCAGAACGGAATGGTCACCAAATTTCAATTCGTACCTGCCAGTCTCCTCAATCGAACTGGCTCCTACCAGAAGCATGATTACGATACCGATTAAGAAGCCAATAACCAAATTTTTCGTTGTTTGCATGATTTTTCCTTTCAAAACTAGGGACAGTTGGACTGTTGAAAAACTTGACGACGGGTGGCAGCCACCGAATGTAATGAGGTGGATGGTTCCGCCGAGAAACTAAAGGTATCCGGTATTTTTCGCTGCTTTACCACACCCCTGATTATACCCCCAAAAGCTCTGGATACAAGAAGGAAATACCTCAACCAAGAGGGGAGGAATCGCTTTGCGATGCTGTTTTATGCTGGATTCCCGCCTTCGCGGGAATGACAAAGCGGGGGACGCGTGGGCCAAGGCCCACCGTACAGATTGGCTGGATGCTGACTATTGCATACTGTATACCGAACACATCCACATGGCCCGCTATACCTTTTCGAATATGAATTTATGCTGGTTGGCGTCTATTTTTATTTTGTCTCCGTCGGTGAATTTGCCTGCTAATAGTTCGGTGGCAAGTTTGTTCTCTAATCGCTGCTGGATGGTTCGCTTTAGCGGTCTTGCTCCGTAGGCTGGGTCGTAGCCTTCGTCTAATATCTGCTTGCGGGCGTTGTCGGTGATCTCGACTTCCAGGTTTCGCTCTCTCAGGCGGTCGGCGAGGTAGCCTAATTGAATATCGACTATCTTTTCCAGCGACTGGCGATCCAGCATACCGAAGACGATCGTCTCGTCGATGCGGTTTAAGAACTCGGGCTTGAAGCACTGCTTGAGGGCGTCTTTGACGTGGGCCTCGATCTCCCAGTCGGCGCTCTGTTCTTCGGTCATCTCCTGAATCTCGAATCCGGCGAAGTTGCTCGTCATAATGATAACCGTGTTCTTAAAATCGACGGTCCTGCCCTTGCCGTCGGTCAGTCTGCCGTCATCGAAAACCTGCAGCAGCACATTGAAAACATCGACGTGTGCCTTTTCGATCTCGTCGAGCAGGATGACGGAATATGGTTTTCGGCGAACGGCCTCGGTCAGCCTGCCGCCTTCGTCAAAGCCAACGTATCCGGGCGGGGCGCCGATGAGTCTTGCGACCGAATGCGACTCCATGAACTCGCTCATATCGACGCGGATCATACCATTGGGGTCATTGAACAGAAAATCGGCGAGCGCCTTTGACAGTTCCGTCTTGCCAACGCCGGTAGGGCCGAGGAACAGAAATACGCCGATGGGCCGGTTCTTGTCGCCCAGGCCGGCGCGGCTCCTGCGGACGGCGTTGCAGATCGCGGTAACCGCCTCATCCTGGCCGACGACGCGATCATGGATGGTCTCTTCCATTTTCATCAGCTTATCCCGCTGGCCTGCCATCAGCCGCGTTACGGGGATTCCGGTCCACTTGCCGACGACCCTGGCGACCTGATCGTCGGTGACCTCGTTGTGGATGAGTTTGCCGCCGTTACTCTTTGCAAGAACGGCCTCAGCATCTGCCAACTGCTTTTTAAGATCCTCGATCGTGCCGTACTTGAGCCTCGCCGCGGTCTCGAGTTCGCCGCGACGCTGGGCGTCCTCGAATTGGGTTTGGGCGCCGGCGATCCGCTCTTTAAGCTGTTTGACCTTGTCGATATCGTCCCTTTCAGCCTCCCAGCGGCCGGTGAGTTCGTCGTTTCTGCTATTTAGTTCGGCGAGCTGCTTTTCGCTCTTTGCCAATTGCTCGGCGCTTGCCGGATCGGTTTCCTTTTTCAGGGCCTCACACTCGATCTGGAGCTGGACGATCTTTCTTCGTATCCTGTCAAGCTCGGCTGGGAGCGAATCATTTTCAATTCGCAGCGCCGAAGCGGCCTCGTCGATCAGGTCTATCGCCTTATCGGGCAGCCAGCGGTCCGAGATGTAACGATTGGAAAGGGTTGCGGCTGCGACGAGGGCCGAGTCGGTAATGCGGACGCCGTGGTGCGTGTCGTAGCGGTCTTTCAGGCCCCGGAGGATCGCGACCGTTTCTTCGACGGTAGGCGGCTCGATCAGGATCGGTTGAAACCTTCGCTCGAGTGCCGCGTCTTTTTCGATATATTTTCGATATTCGTCGATCGTCGTTGCGCCGATACAGCGAAGCTCGCCTCTCGCCAGCGACGGCTTTAAGAGATTGCCGGCGTCGACCGAGCCTTCGGCCTTGCCTGTGCCGACGATCGTGTGAAGCTCGTCGATGAAGAGGATAATCTCTCCGCTGGAGGCGATAACCTCTTTAAGCACAGCCTTGAAACGGTTCTCAAATTCGCCTCTGAACTTGGTCCCCGCAATCATCGCGCCCATATCCAGGGCGATAACCCGCTTATTCTGCAGTGCCGTTGGCACATCGCCTGCGACTATCCGCTGGGCGAGCCCTTCGGCGATCGCGGTCTTGCCCACGCCGGGCTCACCAATCAGAACGGGGTTGTTTTTCGTCCTTCGGTTAAGGACCTGCATACATCGGCGGATCTCGTCCTCCCTGCCGATGACCGGGTCGAGTTTGCCCTTGCGGGCCATCTCCAGCAGGTCGATGCCGAACCGCTCCAGAGCTTTATACCTACTCTCCGGGCTGGCGTCGGTAACCTTCTCATCGCCGCGGATCTGCTTCAGGGCCGATTCGATCGACTCAGCGGTTATCGAATTAACGCTCAATATCTCTTTGGCATCGCTCTTTATCTCAGCCAACGACATAAACAGGTGCTCGACGCTAAGGTACTCGTCGCCCATCTTGTCGGCCCGGTTCTGGGCGTCGAGGACGGCCTGGCCAAAGGCCGGGTCGGGCATCATCACCTGCGAGTCGCTCTTGCCCTCGGGCAGGCGGCCCAGTTCGCTCTCGGTCATTTCCTTGACACGGACGACGCTGGTGCCGATCTTTTTGAGTATCATCACGACGACGCCGTCATCCTCGGCCAAAATCGCCGCAAGCAGATGCAGCGGCGAAACAACGGTGTGGGACCTGGCCATCGCCGTCTGCTGGGCCGTCGCCAGGGCCTCCTGTGCCTTCATTGTAAACTTCTCAAATTGCATCTCAACAGCCATCCTTTCTTCGCCACACCCGATCGCACCAGCTCCCGCCCGCGGTCAACTCTTATACGAAAACTCTATAAGAATAGATAGCAAATCCCGTGCCCGCAACGGCCACGAATCGTAACCTCAGCATATACAAGGACTTAGCAAATATCTGGTAAAATAAAGTCATGCCAATTTGGCAGACAAACGCTATTTGCGGCGTGCTTTTCAGGGAAAAAAGGGTTTTAACCACGGATTGCTCAGATTTTCACGGATTTTTTTTAAAGCAAAAAAATCAGCGTGGACTTTAGTCCACCCTACCGACTGGACGTTGGAGGGGAGCTGTCGCGGGGGTGGTTGAACGGGAATTCTCTTGATGATTCAAGGTGAATTTGGTAAGATATTGGTGTCGTATGGAGGGATTTTTGTTGTTTTAACCTGTATTGAGGGGATGGTGGGATAAATAAGAAGCTGACACTTGTGGTTCTTGGGGCGATCCTTTCGTTCAGCGGCACTTTGCACGCTGGTGCATATCTCAATGTGGCGGATATTAACAACGACCGCCGGGTTGATATGGGTGTGGGTGGCGTTCCATCTGCGTGGAGAAGAGCCCCGAAAGCCGGATGGAGCCCGGCTTTTGTCGGGGTTTGTTTTTAGCAGGCGATCAGTTTCCAGTTTTCGTTTAATTCTTCGAGCATATCGCGGATGTCGCGGAGTGTGCTGATATCGCGTTTGGCGGTTTGAGTCAGATATGTGTCCAGAATTCCATACAATTGACCGAGGCGATCGGCTGAGGCGCCTTCTGAAGTGGCGTCCAGCACGGCACTTAGTTCGCCGACAATGTCGCGTGCCTTGCTGACATGGCACAGCTCCGCCTCCAGGTCACCGCCCTCGAACTCGGCGATGGCCTGCTGGAGAAACGCGATCGCGCTGTCATACAGCATTATGATCAGTCTTCCTTTATAGGCACTTGATGTCTGCATATACACTACCCCCACAGTAACCCTGCAATGTAAAATGTAATAAATGTTGGGCCCCCTTGCATGGGATGACGGCAAAAACACGGGTAAACCCCGAAGGCTTGCGGGAAGGTCTTAAGCAAATCGCCGATAATATCGGTCATGCCAACGCTGCCCTGGCGATTTGAAAAAATATTGCGATCAGGCTGCGGATTTCGTGCTTAAAGCGGCATTGAATTAAAGAACGAGCAAGCTATCTGCCGATAAATATAAACAGAACAATGCTGGCACGCACCTCTGACTGACACATCCTGAAGGCTGGCCCACCGGGCAAATGTCGGCGATTTGATGTTCGCTCGGTATGAACGGTAAAACTGCCCGCGTCTTTCGTGGTGAATGATAGAATCAGCGCTCTCGGCGGTGATTAGCAAAATCGAAACGGTTATACGTAAGCGTGGGCGGTTTTTTTTGTTTCCCCGGGGGAGGCATCTTCAGTCAATCATTTATTCGGACCTTGGAAGTATTCTGCGATCAGGTGGCATTTCTTTAGCTAAACAGGGTGGGCCATGGTCCACCCTTCAGACTACAAGAAGCACTAAATTCTAAGCTCTAAATCCTAAACAAGCACAAAATTCCAATGACAAAAATACAGCGGCGGGTGGCAGCGTGTTTGCGCAGCAAACCGATGGGCGAATGCAAAACGGTACCCACCATCGGTTTGGCGTCCGCCAAACGCGCTGCCACCCATTCTACAGGGGGGCGTGGTTATTTTGTTTGCGCAGGGATGGTGATAAAGCCCGGTGTTGTGCTCAGGGTTGTGTTTATGGTTCCGCTTTGCAGGTTGTACTCGATCTCGGGGACACTTGCGCCGTCGGCGAAGCATGGATTCTCTTCGGTACCTTTGATTATCATCATTGAGGTGCCTGCATTAAAGTCGAGGGTTTCGCCGATTAGTTCGTGTCCGCCGGCTTCGCGGTAATACAGCCCGCCGGCGGTGTTGATCGAATCGAGTTTGTTTCTTCCCGTCGGCGTCGGAGCGAAAGCCGCCCTGATCTGCGTGGCGGTAGCTGTTATGAGCTGGCCGTATCCGCCGTCAACGACGGGCAGATACCTTATGTCGACCTGCTTTGATTCACTGCCGTCGGCGACGATGTTCCCAGCCTGCGTGAACCATTTCAGCCGGGAGAATCCGACTATGCGGCCATAGCAGGGTCCGTCCATCGCGAGTTTTTGGCTTCGGCCTTCGCCAAGCGGCGGCGCCTTGGAATTGTCGATCTCTATATTGCCCGGCCCGGTGGCGACGACCAGCCCCTCACGCTCGTAGTAGTCGATCTGCTGACAAAGCAGCCTTACGTTGCTTATGGCGGTCTCGTCGACGGATCGAATCGAGTTTAGCTGGACATTTTCGCCGTCGATGGTTATGTGCTCGATATCGGCCCCATCGGGGTTATCGCCGGCGAGGTCGACGATCAGCCTGTCGCCGGTAAATGTGCTCTTCTGAACGTAGGCGGGCAACTGCTGAATCCTCGTGCCGACGACGTTTTCGTTGAATATGATCCGGTTGACGGTCCTGTTTTCATCGGCTAAGAATTCGGCGTTTTTGTCGGCGGTTATGACGACCGGAATGAGCCTGACCGTCAGGTCGGTGGCATTAGGGTCGCTAACGTAGAAGGTGAAATTGACGGGCCCGTGGGCAAGCGCGTTGCCAGTGGTCATATCGTAGTCGATTATTCTGGCGGCGAACCGGTCCGGCTGACGCGGGTTGCGGGAAGCGGCGGGGTGAATGACGGGGTTGCCGGTGGTCCGCATCGAGACGGGAGCGACTTTGCCGTCGGGAGCCTTTGCGAAGAATATCTCGGCGTGGCGGGAGGAAAGGTTTCCGTTGGTCGAATTGAATACGACGTTGCCGTCGAGGACGGTGCTTTCTATATCGCTGTTCGGTGCGAAATTCAAGACGGCTGAATCAGCCAGGACATGCGATGCGTTTTCGTCGTGTATGGCCGCTTCCATGCCGCCGGTAAGGTTGACGGATTTCAGAACGAGCGAGGTCGAAGAATCGGCCAGGCGGTTTTCGGCGAAGAAAAGTTTCATCAGGCCGCCAAAGCTCATCTCAGCCGGCCTGTCGTCGGACGAAGAGTTCTTATCCGGGTGCATGAAGAGTTTTCCCGGTCCCGTGATCAGGGCCTTGTTGGCATTTCGGTTCCATGTCACCGTGCCAGCGGTTTCGAGATGCGTTTCGGAATCGGCGTCGGCAAGGGAAATATACTTTTCGGCGGCACTCGTGAACATGTCCAGCACTTCGGTATCCATGTTGTAGGTCAGCATGGCACAGGCGGCGACGGTTTTGAAATTCTCAGATCCGTCTTTGACCTTCTGCTTGATTTCCACGGGGCTGCCGGTCAGTTCAGCGGTCCGCAGGCGAGGTAGCCGTTGCGCGGTTCCGGAGGCCTGCGCCGGTTCTACAGGCTTTACGATCACGCCACCCTGGCACCTTATAATGACATCAACGGCGCTATCGTTATTGCGGCTTTCGGCCAGGGTGTCGCCGCCAGGTTCATCGCCGGCAGTATCGGCAGACGCCCCAGCCGGCAATTTGGCAGACGCTATCGGCTCATCGCCTGCACGGCCGGTTTCGGACGAAGCGGTTTGGCCCGTATCGCTCATTTGCGTATCAGTGTCGGCAGCAGCATCGGCGGCGGCGGTAGCGTCCGGCTGGCTGGAGGGCTTGCTCGACCACAGTATATTGTTGATGTTTACCTCCTGGGCTCCGACGACGACAAATTGCTGTCCGTATTCGATGACAACATCGTCTTTGAACTGGCAGAAGTAGTAGTTTTGCGGTTTTTCGGTATCTGCAGGGCCGGCGCCATCGTCGGCTGGGGCCTGTTTTTCTTCGGAAACGGCGGCGGTTTGCGGCTGAGACTGCTGCTGACCGGCTGGGGAGGTTGTTTGGGCAAGGCTGTCGTCGGACATGTCAGCCGGGTGGTCGGCTGTCGAAGCGGCCCCGATGGCGGATTCGGCGGTCGAAGCGGTCGAATCGGCGCCGTCCGCCGGTCCTGTCTGCGAGGAAAACCCGGATACGTCTCTTATAAGGAGATAGTCAAGGTCGACGATTCGCAGGTATTCGATCCTTGTCAGAATGGGATTATACAGCATGACCAGGCCCGTCCCCACCATTTCGGCATTTTCGGATGCGAGTCTTACGGGCCCGTCGGTCGAAAACTCCGAGCGGTAGCTGTTGTAAACCAGGTCATCCATGTAGATATTCGCTTCGGTGACGCCGGATTCGTCGGTGGAGCGGATATTGATGACGACGTGTTCGGTCAGTACCGCGTCGGTCGGCTCGGTCTTCCCAGCCGCGGTTTCGACACGCACAGTGGCGCGGTCGGCATCGATCCGGTAACGGGAATCCCCGTCGAACATCGTCATGTACGGTTTTGTGAGTTTCCAGTTGGTGCTGTCCGGGTCGGGTTTGTGAACGGCCTGGTATCCCCAGATCCGCTTTGCATTTCCCTGCTCGTCGTAATCGATGAACTCGGCGAGTTGAACATTTTCGATTATCGGATCACCGGACATTATCTGCCGGTCGGCGCGATCCGGAACCTGCAAGTCTTCCTCGGATGTGCCGGTCGACGATTGGATTTCCGGAGTGCGGGAGAAATGATTGTATACGTTGAAAGCCGCTACAACCACGGCGACGGCTATCAGCCAGACTATTATTTTTCTGATGATTATCATGTCAGCACCGCCGTGGGCTTAAACCATATACCGCTGGCAAAGGTCCTCCCACCTTCCGGTGTTTTTGAGGATATATTCGATCACCTCGCGGACGGCCCCCCCGCCGCCGGGTGCGGCAGTGATGTAATCTGCATGTTCCTTGAGTTCGTCGACCGCGTTTGCCACGGCAACGCCCAGACAGGCTCGCTTTACCAGAGGCAGATCGAGCAGATCGTCGCCGACGTAGGCGACCTGCCCAGCCGAAAGAGCCGTTTCCTTCAGGAGCGACTCGAAGGCGGGCAGCTTTTTCTTACAGCCCTGCATGACCCTCTCGATACTGAGTTGCTCGGCCCTCACGGTCGTGGCAACAGATTCACGTCCGCTGATAAGAGCCGTGGTAAGGCCGGCCCGGTGCCACATCTTTATTCCGTGCCCATCGTGGAGGTTGAAGACCTTGCTTTCGCCGCCGTCGGGGTGGACGATAACGGTCCCGTTGGTCATAACGCCGTCGACGTCGAGCACGAGCATTTTTATTTGACTGAGGTCTATCTCCGGTTGTTGGGCCATAATAATATCCTGTTATCCGACAATCTTGATCGCGACAATATCCTGAACGTCGATGAGGCCGACGGGCTTATTGTCCGCGTCGACGACGGGCAGTTCGTCGATCCTGAATTTATGAAAGACCGCCATCGCCTCGGCTGCGAGAGTCTCACGGGTCACCCGCTTGGGGTCGGCGGTCATAAGTTCCTTTGTCGTCTGGGCGAAAACTTTCGTATCGCTCTTGGCCATCGCCCTTCTGAGGTCGGCATCGGTGATAATACCGCAGAGCTTTCCGTCGTCGCCTACGACCATAACAGCTCCCCGCCTCTTGAGGCATTCGGTCTTGTCGAGCATCTGCTTTATCGTATCGGTCGTTTTCGCCAGGGGCAGTTGGTCGCTCTCACTGAACATCATCGCCTGCTCGACGGTAATGAGCTTGGCCCCCAGCGCGCCTGCCGGGTGGAACCTGGCGTAGTCTTCGCTGCTGAAGTTGCGTGCCTTCATCACGGTAAACGCGAGCGCATCGCCCAACGCGAGCATGCAGACAGTCGAAACGCTCGGAGCTATGCCCAACGGGCAGGCCTCGGCAAGCATACCCATGGATATCACCACGTCGCTGTGCTTTGCCAGGCGGGACTGCTTGTCGCCGGTCAGCGCGATGAGCTTTATCTCCTGCTGCTTTATGATGCGAACGAGCCGAATGATCTCGTCGCTTTCGCCACTGTGGCTTAGTGCAAGGACGGTGTCTCCGGGTCTGACTTTTCCAAGGTCGCCGTGGACGGCCTCTACGGGGTGGAGGAAATGGCTTGGCGTGCCCGTCGAGGCCAGGGTGGCGCTGATCTTCTTGCCGATGATGCCGGCCTTACCGACTCCGGTAACGATAACCGAACCGGTGGTGTCGTACAGCATCGCAACAGCATCTGCGAAACCGCCGTCGACGGTCGCAGCCATAGATTCTATGGCTTTTGCCTCGCTCTCTATGACGTTTCTTGCGTAATCGAAATCAAATTCCACTAATACTGCTCCTTTGCCGCTCCTTTTTTGCACGTCCGCTTTGCGGTCTGTGCCATGATTATGCCCGGCGCCGATTAAATGTCAACCGTCGATCGAGTCGCGATGAGAATTTCACGGCGCTTCCCCGCTGGTCGTAGCAGTTGATCTGCGAGTTTTCACCGATGCAGTTCTGATCGGCGTTAACGGTGATCTGGCAGTTGGACTCTTCTTCGAGCTTTGCGATCGTCGCCCGCTTTTGATTCTGCAAAAAACCGGCGACCTCCGGCGAAACGGAAATGTCGATTTTCCTGATCTCGCTTCTCGCGCCGGCAAGATACAGCAGCCGGATGATCTCGATAGACTGCGACTCAAAGCTCTTTATCACGCCGGTGCCGACACAGTGCGGGCACTTGTGATATGTGCTCGACTGAAGCGACGGACGCATTCGCTGCCGGGTCATCTCGATCAGACCGAAGGCGCTCATCTTCAGCACGCGCGATCTGGCCCGGTCGCTCTTTAAGGCCTGACGGAAGGTCCTCTCGACCTCCCTCCTGTTCTTCGAGTCGCGCATGTCGATAAAATCGCATATAATAAGCCCGCCGAGGTCTCTTAGCTTCAACTGACGGACGATCTCGACAGCCGCCTGGGTGTTGATCTTCAGTGCGGTCTGCTCGGCGTCGCGCTGCTTGTGATATTTGCCGCTGTTGACATCGATAGCAACGAGGGCCTCGGTCTGCTCGAGCACGATCGAACCGCCCCTCTTGAGATCGACATGGCTGGACTGTATCTTGGTGATCTCCTTTTCGATACCGTACTTGTGGAACAGCGGCGTTTTCCTGTCGTAAAAAGTGGCCCTGTTCTTAAGCCGCGGCTGGGCGCTGCCCAAAAAGTCCCTGATGCTCTTGGTCGCCGGCTCGTTATCGCAAATGGTCCTGCCGATCTTGCTCGTGAAGAT
>DAOVVQ010000011.1 GCA_030637065.1 Planctomycetota bacterium | reverse complement strand
CATGAGCCGTCGTGGGCCTGTATGAGTGCTCCCTGGCAGACGCTTCTGAGGGCTCCTTCGGCTTTTTCCATTACGATCCGCTTTTCGTATGGTCCGTAGATGCTTTCGCCTCTCAGGACCACCTGCTTGCGGTCGCCTTCTATCCACTGGGCGAGGAAGATGTAGTATTCGCCGTTTATCTTGTATATTTTGGCGGCCTCTGCGCCTTCGCCTTTGTAGACGACCTTGCCTTTGTCAAGCAACCGCTCGCCGTCCCAGCTCATCTTGAATATGCGCTGGTAGTTTACCTTCTCATCGGGTTTTTCCCTGCCGAAGTTGCATATCATGTAGGCCTGGTGCTCTTCTTCGTCCCAGTATGCGGCTGGGTCGGTCCATCCGGTTTTTTTGAGCATGAGCTTTGCTTCGGTCCACGGTCCCTCGATCTCGTCGGCGCTGCTCATGTAGAGGCCGCTGGCGGTATCGATGAAGTAGCAGTACCATTTGCCTTCGTGGTAGGCGATGTCACCGGCCCAGACGCCTTTGTTGTACCCGCTCATCGAGTCGTAGTTGTATGTCGGCTCCCATGTGAGCTTATCGAAGACGTGGCCGACGAGTCGCCAGTTGACGATGTCCTTTGATTTAAGGATTGTCATTCCGGGGGCGTAATGGTTCGTCGATGTTATCAGGTAGTAGGTGTCGCCGACCTGTTCGATGTCGACGTCGGGGTAGTCAGCGTTGAGGATCGGGTTTCTGTAAGTTCCGTCGCCCTGATCGCCCCACGAGCCAGTCGTAGCGGGAGCTGAGCAGCCTGCAACCAGACAGGCAAGGCACGCGATCGCTGTGAGGAAGATGTGTTTGATGGAGTCCGGGTTTGTCATTTTAGTGTCCTTTCGGTTTTCCGCGTGGGCCAGGGGCCACCCTACAGTTTTTTGTCACGCACTTTTCAGTTCCAATAGTTTCTTCTCAGCCTCTTCGGTCCATAGTCCGTCCTTTAAGAGGGCGGCTACTTCGGGGACTATCTCGTTTAGCTTATCCAATGTTACGAGCGGCAGGTCTGTTATTTCGGGGTAGACTATTATTTTTCCGGCGATGAGGTGGTGTTCTACCGCTCTGATCCCTTCTACTGCTGCGTTTAGTCCGCAGATCGCTCCTACTGACAGGTTTGTGTCTAAGGTGCCAGCCTCGACTTTGCTCAGTACCGTTGTCATGTCGTCGAGTATCGAGCCGCTGGTGCCTATGAAGTAGAGGTGTTTTTCGATGTATGCGTCGAGGTCGATCTCGCCGTTTACGTGGGCCGGGATTCCGGCGAAGACGTTTACGATCGCCCCAGCGGCGGCGCTTTTAACGGCGGCTGCGACGAGTTTCGGTACCGGGGCCATTAATGCGACGTAGTCGAAGGCGGCCTGACAGGTGTCTTTGGCCGGGTTAAAGCTGGTGTAGCTGAGTTTGTTCTTTTCGGCTAAAGGTTTGGCTATGCGGTTTAAGATCGCCATTCGCTCGTCGTCGAGGTCGCTTGCGTATACATTTACATCTTCGACGCCCTGACAGAGGCATCTTACTACGTGCATAACTCCCATCGGGCCGGCGGCTCCTACGACGTGGATGTTGTCGCCTTTGCTGATCTCGCCGTCGGCGGGTATGTGCTCCATTGACTCGGCTGGGTCGTCGCCGGTCGTTCCGATCAGGCGAATGCCGCCGTAGTGGACCCTTCCTACCTGAGTGACTACGTCGATGGAGAATTTTTGGCCGCACTGGACTATGTTAAACAGCCCGGCGGCGGCGACTTTCGGGAAGAGCGCCTCCGCATTGGCGGGGTCGGCTCCGAAATAGATTATATCGTCAAATGCAGCGTCCGGCAGCGAGGCGATGTCAACAGCCGTTTCCAGTTCGATGCCGAGGTTCTGGAAGGTGTCGGTATTCGAGACGCAGGTGATCTTAGCCGGTTTGCCGAATCTGGCTATGAATGCCGTGAAGAGTTTTTCGTTGATCGGCTCATCGGCGATCACGAGCATTTGGCCGCCGGTTTTAATGCCGGTCCGCTGGCCCATTGCGTATGCATCCTCGACGCATGCCCACGGTTCGACGAGCGCTATAGCTGAGGCGCTTAGCTTCTCGGATGCCGGTACGAGCATCGAGTGGCCCTCGGGTGAGGTGATGACCCGCTGATCCATGAGGACGTACTGCTGGAGGCCGCCCTCGAAGTTGTAGCCGAATGAGGCGTTCGAGATTTCGTTTGGCAGCCAGCGGTAGTCGGTCTCTACGAGGTAGTGATCGCCAAGGGTAACGCCTTCGACCTTGTCGCCAAGGGCGCATATACGAACGACGGCCTCGTGGCCGGGGACGGTTGGGGCTTCGCCGGGGACGTAACTTGGGGTCTCTTCGAGAATACTCTCGTCGATCCCGCGCTTTATCACACCCTTTCGGGCGTGGGCGGAGAATTGTTTCAGGAGCTTAAGGTCGGAAAAACACAGGCCCACGGCTTCTACCTTGCAGAGTATCTGATACGGCCCGACATTGTGAACGTCTTTGTCGGTGTTTAATGTCAGTTCGTCGGGGCCGATCAACTGAACGGCGGATTGTTTTTTTGGTATTTCGGTATTCATTTGCTTTTGTGCCTTTGCTATTGGATTATTTTTCGTATTTGGTCGGGTGTGCTGTTTGCATCGCAGGCGGCGAGGATATGTTCTCTTTGCGGGGTGACCGCTTTGCCTACCGCTTCGTAAAAGTCGTTTTTCTCGTTTACTGTCTTGAAATTCTGTTTGGCCCATTCGCTTACATACCCAATCGAGCAGCATCTCTGCAGGATGGAATGGGCGTAGACGATATAGGCTCCCTTCATGAAGACCGGGGCTACACGGGCCAGTTCGGGCGAGTCGAAATCGTCGACGAATTTCTGGCCGGGGCTGTTCATCTCGGTCCCGACGACTACGGGCAGGCCGATGTTTTCAGCCAGATCGACTACTTTGAAGAGGTTCGCGACCTTTTCGTCGGCTACTCCTGTGGTGTAGTTCCTGTCGGGTATGATGTTCAGGGCTGCTACTCCTGTTGACATTGCGATTTCCAGGAGTTCCTGGATTTGCTGTTCGCCAGCACTTGTTCCGTCGAGCCATGTCGCGGTTGGTATTCCGCCGGCGTCCAGGACGAAGCGGTTCATCTCTTCCATCGTGGGAAACGAACCGCTGCCGGGTTGAACGTATCCTACGCCGCCCCGCTTCATTGTCTTTACTCGGATGGTGTTTATGAGGTCTCTTCCTTCGGGCAGGCCGAGTTGTTTTGCGTCGGTGTCTAATTTTTCGGTCCAGAATTCCGCGAGCGCATCGTCAGTATCGAATACCTGCCTTGCCTTTCTCGCGTATGCCAGGCAGATGTGCCGTTCGGTTGCATTACCAGCCGGGGTCAGACAGAGGACATCGGTTTCGTAATCGAGCTTTGCCGGTTCGAGGTGCCGGTTTACGCGGTCGATCAGAGCCTGGTTTCGCTGTTGGGCGGTGGCCTTCAGGTTGGCAAGGAACTGGGTGGCTGAGCCTTCGACGGAGGCGTTTGGGAATCCGACGCCCATGTGGTAGCTGATTCCGGGCTCGCCGGGCGAATTTATCACCTTATCTGCGAATTCCGGGACGAAAACGCGGGTCTCGATCCCTGCGCAGGCTCTCAGATCCAGCTTTTTTGATGCGTCAAGGAACTCGACAACACCGTCAAGCACGTCGAAATCGACGATCCCAGCCACTGACAGCCCTTTTTTGCGTGCCAGCCAGGCGAAAGACGTCGGCGAATATCCGTAGCAGTTGTACGAAAATGCGGTGTGGCAGTGCAGATTGACGCGGTCAGCGGCGTCGGGCAGTTCGATCTGGCCGTCAGCGGCCTTTTTCAGGAGTATATCGAGTGCCTGTGCCCGCTGGGCTGGGTCAAAACTGTCGAGTTGTTCTTGTAATTCGTCCGCCATATTGGTCCTTTCTGCGAAACACATCAGGATAAGGCATTGGGGGTGGTATTTCAACAGGATTATGGTTTGGGGCGAACGCTAAGGGTAGTACTGGCATTGAAACGAACATTGCCCCGGACGTCCCATAACCAGCGGTGGGTTTTTCGGCTGGGTGGGCTGGCGAAAAGGTGAATTTTGTAACTCTATCAGGGGCAAGTACTTACATATTCAGGCGGCAGGGCGGTAGCGTTTCATTGGCGGTTTGGGGGCTGTGGCGGCAAGTCGGGGTCGGTTTTGGCCGATACGTTTGTATTGGTGTTAACAGTAACTTATTGTAAGTGTGGGTTTTATGAACTCAGAGCGACAAAACAGCCTTGCCTGCCCCAGACTGGGGACGGACCTCGTCCAGCGGTGGGAGGGCAATCCGCTGATCAACGTCGGCGATCTTGGTTTTAAGTGCTCGGATATCCTTAATGCGGGGGTGGCGTGCTTTAGGGGCCAGGTTCTGCTGCTGGTGACGATTGAGCATCCTTCGGGGCGTCGGCATATTCACCTTGGTCGTCCAGACGGCAATGGCGCTTACACGGTCGAAGAGCAGCCGTTTATCAGCCCGTCGACCGAGCCGGAGTTTGCCCAGCATGAGAGGCACGGCGTGCTTGACGCGAGGGCGACCTTTATCGACGGCGCCTGGCATATCGTCTACAACGCGCTTGGCTTTCATGGTTACCGGCTTGCACTGGCAAGGACGACGGACTTCGAGAACGTCGAGCGTCTTGGTCTGATATCTCAGCCGGATGTGAAGGCTGGGGTGCTCTTTGGTGAGAAATTCAACGGACGCTTCGCCCGGCTTGAACGTCCTGAGCATGGCCAGAGCATCTGGGTCACATATAGCGACAATCTTGTGTACTGGGGCCGGTCAGAGATTGTGATCTCGCCTCGTCCCGGATTTTGGGATTCGTGCAGGATCGGTGTGGGTCCGGCTCCTATGGCTATCGAGCAGGGGTGGCTGGTCCTTTATTACGGGGCGAAAGATACGTCGGCGGGGCCGATCTATCGGATGGGTGCCGTTATCCTTGACCGGTATGATCCGACGAAGGTCGTCGCGCGGGCCAATATTCCGATACTCAGTCCCCGTGAGTATTATGAGCGGATCGGCGATGTTCCCAACCTTGTCTTTTCGGCGGGTGCGTACCTTGATGATGACGGCACGCTGAATATTATCTACGGCGCCTCGGACAGTTGTATCTGTCTCGGCACGACGACGGTCCAGGAGATCGTCGATAACTGTTATGATAGCAGCCTGGAGTATTAGTCGATGGTCGTCGCAAAACGTTTACAACGCGATCTGCTGCATCGGTGGCATGGCAATCCCGTGATAACGGTCGAGGATGTGCCGTTTCGCGCCAATACGGTTTTTAACGGCACTCCGATCGATGCGGGCGATAAGGTTTACCTGCTTTTGCGGGTCGAAGGTCAGCACGGCTACTCGTTTTTTGCTCTGGCCGAGAGTACCGACGGGCTCAATTTTACGATTGATCCCAAGCCTGTGATGCTGCCTGCCCGCGAGGGTCCTTTCGCGGAGTATGAAAAAAAGGGCATCGAAGACCCACGCGTTACCTTTATCGACGGGACCTGCTACGTGGTCTATACCGCTGTGGGCAATTGCGGGCCGAGGATCGCACTGGCTAAGACAGCGGACTACCGCCACTACGACAGGATCGCGATAATCTCGGAGCCCGGTAATAAAGACGGCATACTGTTTCCGCGTAAGATCGGCGGCAGGTATGCCAGGCTCGACCGGCCTATCGGGCTGGGGCGAGGGAGTATCTGGGTTTCTTATTCGCCGGACCTGGTCAACTGGGGCGATTCGGAATTGATCATTACGCCGCGGGGAGGGTACTGGGACGACTATCGGATCGGGGCGTCGGTTACGCCGATCGAGACCGAACAGGGGTGGCTGGAGATCTATCACGGCGTCAAGATGACGTCGGCTGGGCCGATCTACCGGGTGGGGGTGGTGCTGCTGGAGTTGGACAACCCTGCAAAGGTGATCAAGCGGGGCGATCAGCCGATCCTTTCGCCGCGAGAGAATTATGAACGGATAGGCGATGTGCCAAACGTGTGCTTTGCATGTGGGGCCGTCCTTTCAGACGACGGCGAGATGAAGATATACTACGGCGCCGCCGACACGTCGATCTGCATAGCAACATGCACGTTAGACCAGCTTCTAAGCGAAGCATTCTGAATCACGCCGCGCAAAAACATGATCTGCCCACAACAGCTACGCACAAAAGAAGCGGGAAAAACCTCCCGGAAAGCCAAAAATCCGCACAGCAAAAAGATCAGAAGTCATTGCCGCACAAAGGTTTAAGCCAGAAAAAATAGCAAGTTAGTACACGGCGTTGGACGGCACCCGGGTATACGAGTTGGCTGTAGTTCTCCGCGCGCGACACTGCCGTTGCCATAGCAATCGCAATGCAAACAAGACTCGATAAAGCCCGGCGTTTAACCATCATCCCCTGCCTCTACACTCAATGTACGGATAGCTGATTTAACAATCCCTGTGCCTTAGAACTGTATTGTAACACAAACATATCTAAATTACAAGAAGCACGTTATACCAATTCCACTAAAAAAATGCGGTCAGCCCGTAGGATGGGTAACAAAGTTACCCATCCTACAAGACTTATACCAGTCCCCTTTAAATAATGCGTTCGGTGCCATGCAGATAATGCACATTGTTCCGGTGAGGATTTTATATAACCCTTTCAGGGTATCTTAGAAGGCGGGATGTTGCTATCCCAGGGTGTCGCTTCGCTTACCCTGGGCTGAACTTAACAGCCCCTTCGGGGCAGAACTGCCGATTAACCCTTATGGTTTTGGCAGGTTTATTGTTGCTTTTGTTCCTTTTAGCGGCTGGCTGGTTAGGTTCATGTTGGCTTTGTTTAGTGTTATCAGCCGCTGGGCGTGTGCCAGGCCCATTCCTCTTTTTCTCCCAGCCGGTCTTGCCGAGAAAAATGGCTGGGTCGCCTTTGCCAGTGTCTCTGCGTCCATTCCGCAGCCCTGGTCGGTGATCGTAAATGTCGCGAAGCCCTCCGGCTGGGGGCATGAACCGTCGATCGTGATCGGGCCGGCGGCCTCTTCGTATGAGTCGAGGGCGTTGGAGAGGATGCCGGTCAGGGATGCAACGATCTGGTCCGGGTCGGCGTAAACTTCGGGCAGATCGCCGATTGCCGTCAGTTCGGGCTGGAGCTTTTTTATCTTGTGGAGTTTGGCGGTTTGTTTGATCGCGTCTTCGATGAGCGATTTTACGGCGACGGTCTTCGGGGCCGGCTGTTTGGGCTGGGCGAAGGCCATCAGGTCCGAGACTATGTCGCTCATTTCGTTTGTTCGGTCCTGGATTTGCTTTAGGATGTCCTTTTTCTTTTTGTCGGTTTCGCCCTCGACGAGCAGTTGGGCCCGGCCTGATATCACGGCGAGCGGGTTGTTCAGTTCGTGTCCGGCGCCGGCGGCCATTTCGGCTATTGCGGTCAGCGATTTTACGGCGGTGATCTTGTCGCGTGCGTTCTTGAGCCTGCCGAGAAGGTCGGCGAACTGCTCGCTGAGCCTTCCCTGGTGCATTCTGCCGCGTGCTAAGGCGATAATGCCTGCGCCTATCGAGGCTGAGGCGGCCAATAATTCCGCCCTGTCGGATGGTCCGGAAGGGTCGTCGGGGAGTCGCTGCTCGAATATGACGGCGCCGATGGCCTTGCCGCTGGTGATCAGTGGGCATAGTTTGGTCCGTGAGATGTCGCATTTAAAGTCGAGCTTTTCGATGAGCCAGTCGACGTAATCGGCGGCGGCAAGCAGGGCAAAGTTGTTTTGTATCTCCGGCGGGATCGGGATGTTTTCGCCGTTCGTCTCGATGAAGTCGGTATCGGTTCGGCTGGAATCGTCGATCGTTACGACCTCGATGAATTCGCCTTTCGGGTCGTCTATGAGGTAGACGCATACCGGTCCGGTCTGGTAGTGTTGCCGCCAGCCATCGGCGAAGACTGCGGCGACGTCGATCGGGGCCATGTCGGGTCCGACGTCTCGCATGAAATGGCGGACAAAGTCGACCAGTGCCGAGCCCGTGGCGAGCGTTCTGTTGGCGGTGCTAAGTTCGCTGTTGTCGTGGGCGAGCTTCGATGCGGCCTGCGAGATCAGGTTGCAGTATGCCGCCGGCCCTCCGGGTGCTTGCAGGCCGAGCAGTTGGCTGCGTTGTGCGACCCGGTCTGCGAGGGTGCTGCGAATTTGCTGCAATTGTTCGGGCGAAAGTGAAAGTGCGGCGGCTGTCTCGTCGACGGATGTGATTGCCTCGAAACTTCCGGACTGGCCTATGTCGCACTGACGGGCGATCATGTCGGCTAACTGTACTATCGCGGCGATGCGTGCGCCGGGCATGTTGGTTGCGACGACTTCGGTGTCGCTGTGATGGAGCCAGATGGCCATTTTAATCTCTTCCGGCAGTGACCATTTTTCGGCGAGTCGTTTGCCGATGACAGTGTGGTCGATGCCGAGGTGCTCGTGTTCGATGGTGCGGAACGACTGGTTCTGGGATTTTGCCTCTTCGGCGATTATTGCAAAACTCTTCGGCATCACCTCGTCGATGGCGAGTTTGCCGATGTCGTGCAGCAGCCCGGCGGAGAAGGCCATCGGTCTGTCGGCCTCGGGCAGTGTAAAGTCGGCGATGTGTTTTGCGCAGCAGGCGACGGCGAGAGCGTGCAGGGCCAGGTCCTTTCGCGGCAGCGGTCGTTTGGCATCCGGGTCGTAGTCGGCATCGAATGCCTGAAAGACCGTGACCGACAGGATGGCATCGCGGACGGTCGAAGCGGGCAGTTTTGCAATGGCCTCTGCTATGTTCGGTTTTCCGTCGGCAAAGACGACGCCTTCGGCGTGTGCCAGGCGGAAGATGCGAGCGGTAAGGGCGGGGTCGGATTCGACGATATCGCTCAGGGCGGCGACGCTAAATGAGCCTGAGACAAGGTGAGCGAGAAATCCGGCGGCGACCTCCGGCAGTGTTGACAGCGAATTGAGGCGGCGGATCACCAGTTCGACCTGGCGGGCGGCGTTTGTTTTTGCTGATTTGGCCATCGGGTGGTCGCTCCTATTGCAGTTGCAGAACAGTCGCTATTTTTTCGACCAGTTCGGTGATATTGAAGGGCTTTTTCATGAAATCCTCGGCCCCGGCGTCGATGAGGTCCTGTATCTCGTCCTGGTTGACGACGCCGCTTACGATGATGATCTTGGTGCTTGCGAATTCGGGGTTGCGGCGTATTGTCTGGCATACGATGTTTCCGTTGACGTCCGGCAGCATGTAGTCGAGTATCATCAGGTCCGGGCGGAACTGCTGGGTGATCAGTCCCGCGTCATATCCGCTCGAGGCCGTCTTTGTGTCGAATCGTCCGTCTCGTGCCAGGACGTCGACCATCAATTCGACGATCTCGGCGTCGTCGTCGACGATCAGGATCCTCTTCTTGCCGCTGGCGAGGTTCTTGATGGGGATGTCGTTGTCGGTCATGAACTTTACGAGGCTTTCGCGGGGAATCCGGCGGAATTTCGAGCCGGGTATACGAAAACCATCGAGCCTGCCGGCATCGAAGCACCTGATTATGGTCTGCTGGCTGACGTTGCAGATATCTGCCGCCTCGCCGGTTGTAAATAAATCCTTCATTTTATCCATCTTGCTCTCCTTCACATCACTATGGCGTCTGCCAGTCTCCTAAACTGCCTTTTTAGCCTAATTTAACTATCGGGCAGAGAGGTTGTCAAGGATTAATATTTGCATATATAGTACGGGCCGGAGAATAGGCGGTCGCAAGTGCAGAAAACAGCGTTTTTATCGGGCGTAGGGTGCAAAAAGAAAGGCATTTGAGAGCCGTGACGGCCTGAATGTTGCCCCGAACTTCATATTGCCATGCGAATGTATTATATAATTGTTGTGGCCATGTTCGGGAAGTGGCACTTGGGCGCCAACTGCCCCTACCGATCAATGGATCGGGGATTCGACGAGGTTCGGCCAGGCCGACTCCAATTCATTGACGACCAGTAAATTGATTTTCAGGACGCCATCAGCGCTGATCGAAAGATCGTGGTTTTGCGGTGCAGGAATCGCGTAGTCGGTGGAAACCGCCGCGCCATCGTTGGCAAACAGTTCCAGCGACGTACGATCGACCAGCAAACGTAATTTGACTTTGCCATCGATGGCGGGGGCCGGAATGGTTGTTGCGGTGTAGGTGAACTGCCGGCTGGCGTTGTCGTATCTGATTTTCAGGCCGCGCACAGATAGCTCAACGGTGTCGGTGCCGCCCGGCTCAAACTCGATCGACAAGTCGATCAGCTCCGGCTTGATCTTTGCCAATGCTTTATTCGCTGATGCAATGTTCAGATTCTTGAATTTATGCGACTTGGCGTACAGGTTCGCGATCTCGTTGACCGGCCAGCGGAACAGGCGGATGCCTTCAGCCGTCGTACGCAACGACAGCTCGCATGGGAAGGATAGTTGCTGGTTAAACGGCATATTATTTGCGAGGAAGACATTCTCTTGGGACTTATCCTTCATCCATCCAATCTGCACCACACGTCCGTTCGGAGCATTATTGAAAACCTGCGAGGCATAGAAGCAGCGCGATCCCAGATCGCCCTGGTAATTTTTCTCGTCGGAAGAGAACACCTTTCCATCGAAGTTCCCGACTTCATAGTCGTAGCTCGCGTCGGCCAATACCCATTTCGAGTTGTTTTTGTCGCCGTCCACCGAAAGCTCAAACATATCTATACACTCGGCGGCCCAGCGGCGTTTTATTTCCCCGGCAATTTCCCAGTCGACCATGTTGTCGGACTCGAAGAAGCGAATAGTTGAGGGACGTCCGCCGCCGAGAATCAAAACCATCACCCATTTTTTATTTTGCTTGTTCCAGAATACTTTCGGGTCACGCTCGCCGCGAGAATAACCCTGATTCGCAACCAGCGCTTCGCCTTTATTGATCAGCGTAAACGTTCGGCCCTTATCGGTGCTATACGCCGCCGCCTGAAAGAAACCCGGTTGATGTGTTTTTGTAAAATAGGCCACCATGGTTTTTGTGTCGCCGATCTGCCTGCCCAGAGAGTTGTGGTGGTCGATCACAGCCGTCCCCGACCAGATCGCGCCGTTGCTGTAAGGCAGAATTGCGTGCGGGATCTGTTTCCAATGCACCATATCCCTGCTAACCGCATGGCCCCATGTTTTTGTTCCCGACCCAAGGCCTAACGCATAATGTTGGAAAAAGAGATGCCATTCACCATCGTAGTATACCAGCCCGTTCGGATCATTCAGCCAGTTTTTGCGGGAGGTGAAGTGAAATTGCGGGCGATGCGACTGGTCGTAGCCCACATCCAGATACGAGGCGAACGTTCTGTGGCTCGGATCCATTTGGCCCGGAGCCAAATCAGCCTTTGCCGCTGCGAACATCTCATTTCCCGGCAGTGCCAAAGCAGCGGCTGACAAGGCTGTCTGTTTAAGAAAACTGCGGCGTTGCATCGATTACGCTCCTTAAAACCAACATGTCCCGTTTACGCGGTTAGAAAGCAGACTTGTTCCCGCACAACATTAATAATCTTATCAAAATCATCTCAAATTTATATATCCTGCTCTTTTAGCTGGGCTGATTTTGTTTTGAGGTATTGCTGGAACTGGGCCTTTTTTGCCGCTGGGCCGCCGAAGTTGAAGTGCTCTGAGTCTTTGTGGGCTTTGGCGATTATCTTTTTTAGTTTTTTGGCGGTCTCGGGGCTGGTTTCGGCTATGTTCGTTTCTTCGGAGAGATCGTCTGCCAGATTGTACAACTCGAATCGTTTTATTTCCTGATCTTTGTCTACGAAGGCAAGGGCCTTGTAGTCGCCCATTCTGGCCACCTTTGTTCCGCCGTTTCCGCCGTGGCCTTCCCAGTAGAGATAGTCGTGCTGTTCCTGGCTGCCATTTTCGAGGAGTTCGTTTTTCATGCTGATGCCGTCTGTGTTTATTGGCGTCAGGTCGGCCCGTCCGGCGAAATCCAGAACGGTCGGCATTACGTCCCAAAATGCGCTTATATGCTCACTCGTCGCCCCAGCCGGGATCCGATTATTCCAGCGGGCGATAAACGGCACGCGGATCCCGCCTTCATAGAAGCTGACTTTCAGGCCGCGGAGGGGCCCGGCGCTCTCGAAAAAGGCCGAGTCGGATCCGCCATTGAAGGTCGGGCCGTTGTCGCTGGAGAACATTACGATGGTGTTGTCGTCGAGATCGAGTTTTTTCAGCAGAGCCATCAGCCTGCCGATGTGGTCGTCCATGTGGGTTACCATTGCCGCATAGGCCGCCCGCGGATACGGGTGGGGCAGATAGCCCTTTTCGCCGATGTAGGGCGTTTCGGGGAATTTGCCTTTGTACTGGTTCAGGCTTTTTTCGGGCACCTGCAGGGATACGTGCGGGATCGGGTAGGCTAAGGTCAGGAAGAAAGGGTTGTTTTTGTTCTTGCGGACGAAATCGAGGGCCTTTTCAGTCATGAAGTCCGGCGAGTAGTCGTTGGCCATGTAGTCTTTGTGGTAGTCCTTCTTTTCGGGGACGGCTTTCAGCTTCTGGTGGGCGGCGAAGGAGTGATTGTTGAGCTTGAACTTGCGGTCGTTTTCGTAGAGGTACGTCGGATAGTAACTGTGTGCGCGCCACTGGTCGAGGTATCCGAAAAAGTAGTCCACGCCCTGCTTTGTCGGCAGTCCCGTCGTGTCGGGTCCGCCGAGGCCCCATTTGCCGACGAAGGCTGTTTTGTAACCGGCCCTTTTCATCAGTCCCGGCAGCGTTACCGTGTTTGCAGGAAGGGGCAACTGACCCGCGTAAGGCGCGCCGAGGTTGCCACGGCTGAATGAATGGCCGGTGTGCAGGCCGGTCATGAGCGTGCATCGCGAGGGCGCGCAAACCGAGTGGCCGGAGTAATGCTGAGTGAAACGCATACCCTCAGCAGCAAGGCGGTCAATGTTAGGAGTCTTGATCTTCGTCTGGCCGTAACAGCCCAACTCGGCATAACCAAGATCGTCGGCAAGAATATAAATAATATTGGGCCCGCGTCCGGTATGCTTCGCAGCCGGAGGAGTAGGGTTGCCAAGAGCGAGTACGGCAAAGCTGCTGTTCTTCAAAAAATCACGTCGATTCATTTTTTTACCTGCTTTCAATTTTGCCCAATTAAACTGTTCCATAGTTTGAAGAGAATGCTCGTTGAGATGACCGCAATGACGGTCAGGACGATAGCTTCGGGTTTGTTGCCGTAGAGTGCCATTCCGGCTGCGAAGAGCACGCTGTAGACTGCCAGGCACCCTAAGACCATGCAGAGGATGCCGAGCGGGATGTTTATGGGCCGGTTGTCGGAAACGATCGGGTTTCCGTCGGCCTTTGCATCGTTATAGATCTTGTCCCAGCCGGGGCCTTTGGGGTTGATCAGTGTACAAAAGCTTCGCAACTTCTCCGTGCTTGTCGGTCTTGTCAGCAAGGTAGCAAGCATCCATGAGATCGTAGTTGCGGCGACGCCGATGATCAGTTTCTGCCATGCGGCAAGATGGACGTTCGGTAAGAGTGCCGTGTGTGCGAACTGGAAGTAACATGCCACCACGAACGATACGATCATTGCTACCAGTTCGCTCATAGCGTTTATTCGCCACCAGAACCAGCGAAGAATGAACAGCAACCCCGTCCCGGCTCCGATCTGCAGCAGTATCTCGAAGGCCTGTTTGGCATTCTGGAGTTCGAGGGCGACGACCGCGGCCAGGGCCATCATGATAACGGTCGAAATTCGCCCGACCAGGACGAGTCGCTTTTCGGAGGCGTCCGGTTTTATGAATCGCTTGTACCAGTCGTTTACGATGTATGACGATCCCCAGTTAAGGTGCGTCGATATGGTCGATACGTACGCCGCACCGAGCGATGCGATGATAAGCCCAAGCCACCCGTGCGGCACGAAGGTCAGCATCGCCGGATAAGCGAGGTCGTCGTTGATTATGCCCGGGTCGACATTTGGGAAGGCCTGCTGGATCGCGGCCAGGTCCGGAAAGACGACCAGCGAACAGAGGGCGACGATAATCCACGGCCACGGCCTTAAGGCATAGTGGGCCGCATTAAACAGCAGCACCGCTCCGGTCGCGTGTTTTTCGTCTTTGGCTGCCAACATTCGCTGCGCGAGATATCCACCGCCGCCCGGTTCTGCGCCGGGGTACCAGACGCTCCACCACTGCACGGCAATGGGGATGATCAGAATGGAAACCAGCAGGTCCATGCTCTCGGGTGTGTAGGAGCCGTCCGCCGCCCGCTGAAGATGGGGCAGAAGCGAGAGTTTGCCCGCTACGTTGGGATTGGCGAACAACGCTGACAGGCTGCCTATATCGGCGTGCTTGACGGCGAAGACGGCGGCGGCTACCGCGCCTATCATTGCGACGAAGAACAGTATAAAGTCCGTCAGCAGTACACCTAAGAATCCGCCCAATGTCGAAAAGCATACCGTTATCAGCGAGGCATAGAGGATGCACTGGACGGGTTTCAGGTCGAGCATTACGCCGCCGATCTTGATGGCGGCGAGAGAGACCGCTGCCATTATCATGATGTTGAAGAACACGCCAAGGTACAGTGCCCGAAAGCCGCGAAGGAAGGCGGCGGTTTTGCCGCTGTATCGTATCTCATAAAACTCAACGTCTGTAAGAACGCCCGACCGCCGCCAAAGCCGGGCATAGATAAAGACCGTCAGCATTCCGGTCAGCAGGAACGCCCACCATGCCCAGTTCCCAGCCACGCCGTTCTTGCGGACGAAATCGGTCACCAGGTTCGGCGTGTCGGTCGAGAAGGTCGTTGCCACCATCGATACGCCTAACAGCCACCAGGGCATTGTTCTTCCGCCCAAGAAGAACTCGCTGGAACTCTTGGAGGCCCGTTTGCTGACGAGGATTCCGACAAGGAGGATCAGTGCGAAAAACGTGGCGATAATTACGATGTCGAGTGTGTTTAGAGCCATAAGGATCCCTTGTTTTAACCACGGATTACACGGATTTAAAGACGGTTACAGGCCGTGTTAAAGCATATATGTTGCTATACCCCCTCGAACAGCGCGTAGGATGGGTAACTTGTTACCCATGCGGTTGTGTAAGGCCGTCCGTGCAGCATGGGTAACACAGTTACCCATCCTACGGTGGTCGAAAAACCCGTTTTTGAATTTTGATTTGTCATTTTGCATTTTGCTTTTTAATCTTTGATTTCTTAGTCGTAAACGCAGTTTTTTTTTGCATAAGTTGCGCTGTAGTATCAGGCATTCTCGAACAGGTCGACCTGCAGCGGGCGTTTCTTCTTCCAGGCGCCCCTTGTAAAATCGGGGAACTCTATCGGCTTGGACCCGGCGGCGATCGACTGAGCGCTCATAGGTATTATCGCGCTCCATACCACGGAATCGTAGACGTCGATATCGGGCTCAAGGCCATTACGCAGGGCATTGATGAGGCGGTAATCCTCTATGAAATCCATCCCGCCGTGGCCGGCGCCTTTTACCAGGCTCCGCGTCTTTTCCCAGACGGGATGACCGTATTTCTCTCTATATTCGTCTATTTCGTCCCACTTGTGGCCCTTGGTGACGCCGTCGAGGTGGATCTTCTCGGTGGGATATCCTCGCATAATTCCCTTTGTGCCCTGCACGAGAAAGTCCCGGCTGTAGGGCCTCGGCAGATTGGTGTCGTGCTGACATACAATCGTTTTGCCCTTCTTGGTGCGAATGAGCGTGGTGTTGACATCACCTAATGCGAATTTCTTGTCGGTCCATTCGGTGTCCGGATAATTTTCTTTGGCGAAGAGATTAAGGCCGTAAGCGTTGGTACTCATCGAGACGAGATAGTCCAGAGCGTCGCCGCGGTTAATGTCCATGCACCAGGCCATCGGGCCGATACCGTGGGTCGGATACAGGTTGCCGTTTAGCTTAACCGACTGGTGCAGTCGCCACATGCCCTCGTAGTAGGTCGGCGACAGTTTCAGTGCCCGCAGGTCATGCAGGTAGCCGCATTCGCCGTGCATGACCTCGCCAAAGAGACCCTTCCTTATCATATTCAGCACCATCAATTCAGACTCGGCGTAACAGCAGTTCTCCATCATAATACAATGCTTCTCGGTCTTTTCCGAGGTCTCAACCAGCTTCCAGCAGTCCTCGATAGTAAGGGCGATATTGACTTCCGAGGCGGCGTGAATCCCGTTTTTCATCGCAGCCAGGCAGATCGGCGTGTGCCACCGCCACGGTGCCGCGTTGTAGACCAGGTCGAGGTCCTCTTCCTTGCACATCCTGACAAAATCCTCGTCGCCGCCGGCATAGACCTTAGGCGCCGGAAAATCGTACTTGCCGATCAGGTTCGAGGCGACCTCGGTCCTTTCGGGCCTGATGTCGCAAACCGCGGTAACCTGACAGCCGTCGATCCTGACAAGGTTCTTGATATGGCTCATACCCTGATGGCCGATCCCCACAAAGCCAACCTTGATCAGGTCCTTCGGTTTGCTCTTAAAGCCTATCATTTTGGCTTTTCCTTTGACGGAGGTTTTGCGGCGGCCAGCGGCTGAGGCGATGGCACCGGCGCCTGCCAGGCCCAGCCCGGCGATGGTACCTGCCTTAAGAAAGTCCCTGCGGTCGTAATTGCTGCTCATATTCTCTCTCCTGAAAAGACTGAAAATATTCCGTATTTATGCAGTGGCTCCTGGCCTTAACGCCTGAACAGACGTCTACCGGATGCGTTATTATTCCATTTTAAGCTGCGGTTGTCAAGGGCGAGCCGCCGGGCAAACAGCCGTTTTTGGTTCAATATTCCGTATCCTCGCGTAGTTTACGGCGAAAGCCTGCTTACGATGGCCTCCATTTGGTCTCGCTGGCCGATCATCAACTCTACGAGCTTAAATTGTGTGCGGCATCGGTCGAGGTTGTGGCCTGGGCGGTGGGTCTTATAGTAGACGTCGCCGGCGAGGTAGTCGGTGAGGAATCTGGTGCCCATGATAAGCGTTATCATCAGTCCGCCATGCACGAGATGTTGGCATTCGGTTTTGCTTAGAAACTCGCCGGCGGAGGAGAGATAGCCGCGTACTATCGGCTCGAATCGGGCAGTGTCGATGGTGACTTTGGACAGATCCTGCTCATCTTCCTCGGCGTCACTTATGGTAGTGCGGATCAGGTCGCCAAAATCGTAAAGAGCCAGCCCCGGCATGACGGTATCTAAGTCGATAATGCAAATGCCCTCGCCGGTTTTGTCGTCGAACATAACATTGTTTATCTTGGTGTCGTTATGCGTAACGCGGATCGGGATATCGCCCTGCTCGATGAGGCGTGGAAGCACGTCGAAGATCGAGCCGTGTTCTTTCAAAAAGTCAATCTCCTGTTTGGCGTCTTTGGCCCGGTTTTGGGTATCTTCCTCCAGAGCCGCGGTGAAGTCGGCAAAACGTTTGGGGCCGTTGTGGAAATCGGCAATCGTCTCATGCAAAGCAGGCTCGGGCAGGTCGGCGAGAAGGTTCTGGAAGTTGCCAAAGGCCTTTGCGCCCTGGCGGATCTGCTCCAAAGATTGGGCGATATCATATGTCCGGGCGCCTTCTATAAAGTGATAAGCCCGCCAGAAGTTCCCATCTTCGTCCTTGAAATAATTTGCACCCTCGGATGTGTCAATAACCGTCAGTACTCTTCGAGAGATGTCATCGGCATTTTGGGCCCTTAGCTTACTTCGTATATGATCGGTGACCCGCACGATATTATCCATCAGGGCCGGCGGGTCCTTGAAAATGTTGTGGTTGATCCGCTGGATCGCATAGCGTTTCTTCGCCTGCCCTTCGTTGCAAACGGCGGCGAAGGTGTCGTTGATATGGCCGCTGCCGCAGGGCCCGGCTTCTGCGAACTGACCGGGGATCTTAAAATGTCCGGCGATGGCGGCAATGTCGTAATCGTGCATTATTGCGGCATCCTGTGTCTGGCTAAGAGTCCTTTTCGATCGAACGCTTCAGTTCCCGGCAGCACTGGTAGAATTCCTGCGGCTCCATTTCCTTCAGGAAGACAAATCCGCGTGTGGCCCGTATCAGCGGGCTGGAATGATTATAAAACCAATCTCTCGACAGGCAGGTCTTGATCGTTTGATATTGGTCGACCTGTATCCGCTGGGCCAGTTCGGAGAAGGGGCCATCGTGTTCGTAGCTGGGGAACGACGCCTGTCTCTGGCTGAGGAAGGCGTTGAGGAACGCCTGCTGGAGGACACTGAACATGCACAGGCTCACGGGGACGAATATATCGGCCTCGGAAGGCTCGAAGCGGTACCAGACGTTTCGATAGCCCCAGATCTTAATATCCTTTTTGCCGGACTGCTTTTCGTAAATCTTCAGCGCCTCGGCGATCGCCTGGAGTACCTTGTAATGCGTATCGGGCCCACTGGCCTCCGGGTCGAGGGCCACGGTGATAATATCGGGTTGGGTCTTGTTCATGGCTTCGGCGATCGGCAGAACGTCGACGTCCATGGTCGGCTCTTTGGTGAAAATATCGCCGGTGTAGAAGCCCAATCTCAAGTGCCTGACGTTATCGCATCGCCATCCGTAATAGCCCCAGAGGCACTCGACCTCCCATTCGCGGCACATGCCCTTTAGCCGCTGGATGCGGGGCGGGTCGTGCTTTCCCGGATAGGCGTCCTGGAAATATGTCTCAAGCTCATTAATGCGATATTCCGGGTTCAGGGCAAAGCCGTCGTCGGATATCTCGACGAGATTGCGCAACAGCCGGCGGGCGCAGCCTTCCGCTTTGGTCTGTTCGTTTCGCGAGGCCACGCCGTCGAGATACTGCCAGACGTCGCGGTTTCGCTGAACGGCGTTATTCTCGTTGAAATACCCATCGTCAAGCAGCCGGCGAAAATCGGGGTTTAGCAGAAAGCTTCGCAGACTACTAAGCTGACCAGCCATGAAATGATTGGTAACGGAGGTAAATCCACTGGTCAGGGTCAAAAAATGATGCGTATTGCTCGCCCGGCGAAAGTGCCGGACCACATGGGCAAAGTAACCCAACATAATATCATCGTGGTGCGGCTCGGTGTGGAGAAAGCATTTATTCTCATGAACGTCCATCCCCTTTTCGATCTTCTTTATGAGGCTGTCGTTTACCGTCTGGGCCAGTTTAGATAGCTTTTCCGATCGCCTTTTAAGCAGAAGTTCGCCAAAGCGGTCGCTTAAGCAGTCACTTTGGGACAGATCGGTCAGTTTCTTTTCCTTTTGGGCCGAGAGGCCGACGAGGATTTTTTCGGCGTCTTTGTCGGTGAGGCTTTCGCTTGCGCTTAGAAGCTCGACCTGACGCTCGATAAGGCCCGATGCCGCACCCTGGGTAAGATAACATCGGGCATTGGCCAGCCCCTGCAGGGCGGTGGCGGGCACGTCGATATCGGTATCGCTCTGGATGGCCTTTGCGACGACGCCGGCCTTGGCGGCACCGGCTGCGACGATTATGGCGGTGCAGTCTTTGTTGCGGGTGATGGTCCTTAGGCCGATGGTGATGACCAGGCACTTTCGGGCGATCTCAATCCCGCCGAGGTCCGCGGCAGCGGCAGCCTGGGTCTCGTAATTGATCGGGCACAGACGGGTGGTCGAATTGTGGTCCGAGCCGCTGATGTTAAAACCAATATGGCCGTCCGGTCCGATGCCGCCTAAGAAAAAGCCGACACCGCCCATGCGGCGGATCTTTTCCTCGTATTCCATGCACCACTCGTCAACGCGTTCGAGAACCTGTTTTTGTCTTTCTTCCAGATGGCCCTTCGGATGGCGATATCGAAGGGTAAGGTCGACCTGCTTGTCGGGCCAGATGTCGGAGATCTTCTCGTCGGACCTCAGGCCGATCCTCGAAGTGTCGATCAGCATCGCCTTTTCCGGATCGAGACCGAAACCGCCGATATAGAATTTGTTGACATAATAATGGAAGCTGTTGGCCTGGGCCGAGTCCATCGGGTAGAACTCGTCGATCTGCACGAATCTCAGGCCCTTCATCTCAGGCTTATTCGCCGGGTCAATGCCAGCCTCGGTCAATTCGGACTGGACATCCGCCTGGCCCCAATCTTTCAGAAAGTGCTTTACCCACTTGATGAAGTATTCCGGAGTCTTGCCGGTTGGCAGCGATATCACACCGTCGGGATTGCTCTGAACCCATTCGATAAATCGCACCGCAGCCAGCTTACCCAGAGACGGAAAGCAATCGACAACAATCGCCGGCATCTTCTCCGCGGGCGGATACAACACCTCAAAGGGCGACGCAGCCAGAGCGACGTTTTCGGCAGGTGAAAGACAACTCCCAGTTTCCGAGGCGATTCTCGAGGCGGTTTTCGATTTCTGTGCCATGATGCCATCCTGCAATCATAAATCTGTAATACTGAACTTCTTTTATCAGCCAAAACGTCATTATACCGCATTTTGGCCGGATATCCACGAAAAAAGCGGCTCTTTTCTTTTTTGTTTGCGGAGGGGGGTTATTTCTTTATACTCGGCAGACTTTATTTTCAGGGATATTATGGCTTTACGACTGATTGAAATCTTTTTGCCGGGCGAAAAATCGGATCATCTTTTCGATATGCTCGATACGTTCGATTCTTTTACGGTCGTGCAGAAGGAGCGGTCGGAGGGTATTCTCCATACCAAACTGCTGATTAGTGCCGAGCGTTGCGAGGAGTTGCTGGACCAGCTCGAGGCGAGGTTCTCCGCGGTTGAGTCTTTTCGCATCATTATCACGTCGGTGGAGGCGACGATTCCACGCATCGAGGCGCCTGAGCCGGCGGAAGATGCCGAGAAGAGTCCGCTTGCCAAAAGGATCAAGTTTGCCCGGGTCAGCCGGGAAGAGTTGTATCACGACATAAACGAGGCCAGCCGGCTTTCGTGGTTGTTTGCGACGATGGTAACGCTTTCGTCCGTTGTCGCGGTGATCGGTTTGGTTCGCGATAACGCCGCGGTTGTCATCGGGGCGATGGTCATTGCACCGCTTTTGGGGCCTAACGTGGCGCTTGCGCTTGCGGCTACGCTGGGCGATACGCAATTGGCTAAAAATGCGAAACGGGCGAACATCGTCGGCATGTTGCTGCCATTGTTTGTCGCAGCGGCGATCGGCGTTTTTATCGATTGCGAGGGTCTCTCGGCGGAGATCATGTCGCGTACGGAGGTGAATCTGTCGGATATCGTTTTGGCACTGGCGGCGGGGTGCGCTGCTACGCTTAGCTTTACGATGGCGATGTCGGGGACGCTGATCGGTGTGATGGTCGCTGTTGCGCTGTTGCCGCCGCTGGTTACGTGCGGGATGCTCTTGGGGTGCGGGCAATGGCAGCTTGCCGGAGGGGCGGGGCTTTTGTTTGCGACGAACCTGATATGTATCAACCTCGCCGGAGTGACAACATTTCTCGTGCAGGGTGTACGGCCAAGAGGCTGGTGGGACAAGGCGCAGGCCATGAAGGCGACGAAAAGGGCAATGACGATCTGGCTGGTCTGCCTTGCGTTATTAGTGATCCTGATCCTTGCCTCGCAGAGGTGGGTCGGGTAGCATTGGTTTATTGGTGCGAAATATCGCACCCTACGTGGCTCCTCAAAAGCGGGTACAGGTACAACCTGCCTTGCGGCAGAACGTACCAGTCCCCGTTTTTGCAGAGATGGAGCCGGTAGCGTTAGTTTTGCAGTTCATCGATAGTTGCCATGATTTTCACCGCCACATCTTTTTGCCTGACCGACTTTGGCACTGTCAGGTGCAATTGGCCTTTTTTGACGACTGCGGACTCCGAGACGATCGGCGTAGCGGCCCATGTGTCGTACCACTGGACGCGGCAGGGGCCGGCTGCGATCCCGGAAATGCGGATCGCCCGTCCCGCTACGGACGCATCGAGATCGGGCGAATTCTCACGAATCCAGCCGAAAGCCATCGTCCCAGCCGCCATCACGTAGGCGTCTGCGCCGTCGGCGGTTGCGAGGGCATGGCCCCAGTTATGATGAGCGAAATCGATATCAGCCACGAAACGAGCAAGGGCCACGAGTTGGTCCATCATTTTTTCATCGAACGAGTCCGGGTACTTCCACCACTTCGGACTGACCGCTGAGCCGTTCGACAGACACGCCCACATCGCATTGTGAAAGACATTTACATATTCCCGAGTCCCGACGCCCCCCTCGGGCAGGTGCTGTAAGAAATGGATCTTTTTGCCGCCGGTCGCGTTGACCCAGGACGGTTTTTTGTAAGTGGTCCACAGATGTCGCATCGACCCGGCGAAATTGTGAACGCTGCTCGTCAGAGGATTATCAGGGTCGTATGGCCACGTCTTCATGTATTTTTCGTAGATGTTCTTGCTGCACGTATCGAACTGCGAATAACCGAAGACCCAATCTTCGTTCTTTCCCGCTTTCGTCGAGCTGGCCAGTCGCCGGAAGGGGTCGTTTTTTTTGAACCAGAGATACTGCTCGAGACACCATTTCTCCAGGGACGCCCGGTCCTTCGTCCACCCATCGGTACCAGTGGCTTCGTTGAGGATGTTCCAGAATCCGACGCTGCGGCTGTAGCCCCACCGGGCGATGATATAGCGGAAGTTGTCCCGCACAAGCCGCGTCGTCAGCGCATCGGTATAGAAATTCTCCGCCTTGTCGCACACCTTGTTGTACGGATTCTTATCCCAATGCGTGTTCCATGTGTATTCCGACAGCGCGTGGTGCAGGATCAGTCGCATGTTGGTGATCAGCTCTCGCTTCTCGCACCACGAGATCACCTGGTCGAGACGTGCGACGTTTTTCGGATTGAAGTGCAGACCGTCGCGATCGACGCCCGCCACACCGTCGGTCCGTCGCAACAGCCACGGGGCGATACCCATCAAAGAAGGCTGAAAGGAAAAAAAGTTGCCCTTGTGGGCCGCGATCTCATCCAATCCCTGTTGCGTCACGTAAGGCTCTCTGTCGTCCGGCATCGTCACATAGTGAACGCCGACGCCGTAGAATGACGTCCCATCGTCATGGATCAGATAGCGTTCGTTGTGAGACGAAGCCCGCACCCAGCCGTGATGGGGCGACTCAACGGCTGTGAACTTTCGCTCATCGTCAGCCGCCCGGCCCCGGACGTCTCTGGCACGCGCTGCGAAACGCCAGAGCCCTTCTTCGTTCGGGGCAAACCGTATCTTCCAGGCCGGTGGGGTGACGGTTTCATCATAGAACCCCCATATCTGCCATTGTTTGCCGGAAGGCGCGGTGAACAGAGCCGAGACGTCGATCTGGTCCGGGTCGTACGGGTTGGAGTATTCGGCTGTCAGATCGAGCGTGATCTCGATCTTTTCATAGAGACCAACTATATCCGCATCGACCGCGACAACGCGAATCGTCGGGGCTGAGGCCGCAAAAGCACTCAGGATACATGTCGACAACAAGGCTATCGTCATTAAAGGATTTCGGAAACACATACGTTAATACTCCTGACTGCAAAAGCGGGTTTATGGCAGAGGTGCGATCGTTTGCAGGTCGGTTAGCCATCTTTCGCAGGCCTTTGTCCATTCTGAGAATGGGTAGCCTTCAGTTCTCAGTCCTTTTCCGTGTCCTCCTTTTTCGTATACGTGGCATTCTACGGGCAGATTTGCCTCTCTTAGCGACAGGAAGTAGTGCAGTGCGGATGGCGTGAAGGTGTCGTCTGCGGCGATCGCGATGAAGACCGGCTGGAGGTCTTGTCGGGATTGTCCTTTGAGTAAGGGGTTTATTTCGGAGCCGGTTTTTTCTGTGGTTGTGTAGGCTGGGTAGATAAGGACGGCGAAGTTCGGTCTGGGGCTTATGTTGTCGTGGAAGTCAACGGGTGTGTAGGAGGGGTTTTGGTGCTGATGGCAGGTCAGGGCTGCGAGGTTGCCGCCTGCGGAAAAGCCGAGGACGCCGATCTGGTCGGGGTCGATGCCGAGATCTTTCGCGTTGGACCGGACGAGGCGGATCGCGCGCTGGGCGTCCTGGAGGGCGACGGTGTGGCTTTCAAGGGTGTCTCTTCGGGGTACGCGGTATTTGACTACGAAGGCGGTTATTGCCGATTCGTTTAGCCATTGGGCGATCTCTGTCCCTTCGTGCTGGGCGGCTAACATGTTGTAGGCTCCTCCGGGGAAGATGAGCACCGCTCTGCCGTCGGATCTTTTCGGTTGAAAGATGGTCATTGACGGGCGGGTTACGTTGGTGAGCCTGAGGACGTTGTTTTTTTCGGAGCCCTGTTGCTCTTTGTCTGCGGTTAAGGGGTCGCCGGAGGCTGTGCCATCGCCGGGCCATAGTCGCAGGACGGGGTGGTCGGCGTTGGCGGCTTTTAGGATCAGGTTTTCGCCGAGTGTGAGTTGGTTTTTGGCGACGGCGGTCAGGCGAGCGGTTTTGGTTTTTGTGGGTTTTGGTTTGGGTTTGCTGTCGGGGAAGAGGGTTTTTTTGGTGATTGGGACTTGTTTATCGAGCCATTTGTTGCCATTTTTTTGCATTTCTTCGCCAAAAAAGCCCTGATCTTTGAGGAAACGTGCGCATGGTCGGGCGAATTCCATGAGCGGGTACTTGTTAAAGAGTCCGCTGTGGCCGCCGTCGGGATAGATGTGCAGTTCCGCGGGTACTTTGGCTTTTCTGAGGGCGTAGGTTGCGCTTACACAGCCGAAGGCGAACTTGTCGGGTCTGGTTATTGCCATGAATATCGGGGGTGTGTTTTCGGCGCTGAGGTTATCCATTGCGAGGTTTGGGTTCGGGTCGAGGGATTCGATGGGTTTGGTGAGGTAGGCGGGGTAGAGCAGGATGGCGGCGTTGGGTCGGCAGCTTGTTTTGTCGTGGCGGTCGACGGGTTCGTAGGCGCGTTTATCGAAGCTGGTGGCGAGATTGAAGGCGAGGTGGCCGCCGGCGGAGAAGCCTGCGACGGCGATCTTGTCGGGGTCGATGTTCCATTGGCTGGCTCGCGATCGCAGGATTCCCATTGCCCGCTGGGCGTCTTGTAGGGGCAGGCGGTTGAGTGTTCGGTCGTCGGGTCGTCTGGGGACGCGGTATTTCAGCATGACGGTCGTTACGCCCATCGAGCCGAGCCATTGTGAGATCATTTCGATATTGTAGGTGGATAGTGAGTTGTAGGCGCCGCCGGGGCAGCAGAGTACGGCGGGGCCGGTCGGTTCGATGCCGTCGGGGGGCGGGATGATTATCATGGTAGGCTTTAGGACGGGCCGGATCTTTATGGGTTTGTCTTCGGTAGGCTCGAATGCCTCTTCGAGGTCGGGCTGGGTTTCGTCGGGGCCGAGGCCGCCGGGCCAGAGGGGGACAACGGTGCAATCCTGGGCGATGCGTTCGATGAAGGCCTGTTCGCCGACGGAGAGGCTGGGGCGCTCGGGTGCGGCAAGAGCGGGCAGGACGGTAACGGCTGCGAGAAGGGTTATCAGGGCGAGGCGATTATTCCGCATTTTGCATTCTCCGGTCATGATTCATCCAGTATTCAGTAGCCAGTAGCCAGTATCAAGTATCCAGTTCATTGGTGCGAAGTATCGCACCCTACGCCTAAAATTGGGTTTGATTGGGTTCGTTTTTTTTGGGCTGTTTTGGTTCAATTTGTTGTAAGTCCTTGTTATTACAGGGTTAACGATGTTAAGGAAATGTTAAGATTGGGTTCGTTTCGCGAAAAAGGGGTCCCAATAGATCGGGGTTTCCACTACGTTCCAGTTTCCACTGCATTCCAGCTTTTTTGGTGGTTGGCATTGTTTGACCCCTTTGTAATTTACGATTTACTACTGACTATTTACTATATCGCTGTTAGATGTTCATAATACACGGGGTTGGATTTTGTGTCAAGGTTAATTTGCGGATTTCACGGATTTTTTCTTACCACGAAGGGCTGGGGGTGGGATTTTTGGTTTATTTTGTATTGTGTTTCGATTTGTTCTTGTTTTTTGGTTTTTTTGTGGTATAATGCGGCCCAAGTGAGAAGATCGCGACAGAGGCAGGAGGAAACGAGGATAATCGATCATAAACGCCATATCAAAACAACACGCCCGCGGTTCAGCCCGTCAAACGACGGAGAGTCCACAGACCAGGCGATCTTGAGGGAGAGTAAATAGACAAGTTTGGTTTATTGTGGCGGGTGGGCATACTGCTCCCATGAAGAAGCGGGACACTTATTAGGGTGTTTGTTATGATGAGATTTGATTACTTGGTTACGCAGCCTAGCATTTTACTGTGGAATGTTTTAATGTAACTAAACTGATCTGGAGGGCACTGCAATGCGAAGCTATACGACAGGCAAGAGACGTTCATTTATCACAGTTGTGGTATGCTTTTTCTTTTGGACGATTTGTTTCAACAACCCCTTATACGCTGACGGAGAAATGGTCGTCTGGGGCGACAGGAAACTGCCGGACCAGTCGTTGACAAACCTGACCCATATCGCAGCCGGTTTCAAGCACTCACTTGGGCTGAAAGCCGATGGCTCGATCATAGCCTGGGGACGAAACGATGATGGTCAATGCAATGTGCCCGAGCCGAATACTGTTTTTGTAGCCATCAACGGCGGTGCAACTCACTCGCTTGGCCTCAAAGCCGACGGTTCGATTGTGGCCTGGGGAAGTAACGATTTCGGTCAATGCGAAATACCGTCGCCCAATGCGGGCTTAACGGCCATCGCTGGCGGCGGGGCGCACTCGCTTGGCCTGAAGACTGACGGCTCGATTGTTGGGTGGGGAAGTAACCAATACAATCAATGCGAGATACCGTCGCCCAATACCGGTTTTGCGGCCATAGCTGCTGGCGGGAATCACTCGCTTGGGCTGAAAGCCAACGGATCGATTGTCGCGTGGGGGCATAACCGATACGGTCAATGCGACATACCGTCGCCCAATACGGGTTTTGCGGCTATCGCTGCTGGCGGGTATCACTCGGTTGGGCTGAAAACCGACGGGTCGATTGTGGCTTGGGGAGGTAACTACGATGGTCAATGTGACATACCGTCGCCTAATACGGGGTTTGCGGCCATCGCCGCCGGCAATGGGCATTCGCTTGGCTTGAAAACTGACGGTTTGATTGTGGCTTGGGGAAGTAACCAATATAGTCAATGCGAGATACCGTCACCCAATACCGGTTTTGCGGCCATAGCCGCCGGCGGGTATCACTCAGTTGGGCTAAAAACTGACGGGTCAATTGTGGCTTGGGGAAAGGCACAGTCCGGCCAGTGTAATGTGCTGTGGCCTAAGACGGGCTTTAAGGCCATTTCCTCCGGCACATTGCACTGTCTTGGCCTGAGAACCGACGGGTCGATTGCAACCTGGGGCGCCAACAATCACGGTCAAAGCGATGTGCCGGCACCGAATACTGGTTTTGCGAGCATTGCTGCCGGCGATGCTCACTCGTTTGGCCTGAAAACCGATGGCGAGATTGTCGCCTGGGGATATAACGAGTCCGGCCAATGCGACGTGCCATCGCCCAATGCGGATTTTACGGCCGTCGTTGGCGGCAGTCATCACTCGCTTGGCCTGAAAAGCAACGGCTTTATTGTCGCTTGGGGAAGTAACGAATACGGTCAATGCGACGTGCCGTCGCCCAATGCGGATTTTAGTGCCATCGCCGCCAGCTATGGTCACTCGCTTGGCGTGAAAAGCAACGGCGAGATTGTCGCCTGGGGATATAACAAATACGGTCAATGCGACGTACCATTGCCTAATGTGGGTTTTAAGGCTGTCGCCGCTGGCAGTGGTCACTCGCTTGGCTTGAAAACCGATGGCACGATTGTCGCCTGGGGAATTAACAATTCCGGTCAGTGCGATGTACCATCGCCTAATTCGGATTTTGCGGCGATCGCAGTTAGCAATGGTCACTCGCTTGGTCTGAAAACCGACGGCGGGATTGTCGCGTGGGGAGCGAACGCATACGGTCAATGCGATGTACCTTCGCCCAATACAGATTTTGCGGCCATCGCTGCAGGTGATCGGTACAGTCTTGCGTTAAGAACAACCGTTATCAATCGTGCTCCGGTTGCTGATGCTGGTGATGATATTGTTGCTTATGCGTGGTTTGATGGTTTTGGGGTTGTTGAGCCTAATGGTTTTGGTTCGTTTGATGTTGACGGTGATGAGCTTAGCTATCGGTGGTCTTGGGAGATTGGTGGGGAGGTTTTTGAGGCTAATGGGGTTATGCCTTTGATCTCTTTGCCTGTTGGTGATCATACTCTTGAGTTGGTTGTTTTTGATGGGGGGTTGTATTCTGAGCCCAATAGTATGATCGTTACGGTTATTGCGCCGATCGAGGTTCGGGGGTTTGTTGCTCCTCGGGTGCTTAATCTTTCGAGTCGGGGTAATTATGTTATGGCTGTGCTGTATTTGCCTGATGGCATCGATAAGGGTGATATTTTGGATGGTTCGTTTGCTCTGTTTGTTGATGAAGGCGATTCGGGCAGCATGGGTAACGAGTTACCCATCCTACGGGGCGTTGGGGCTGAGCGGGAGAT
>DAOVVQ010000045.1 GCA_030637065.1 Planctomycetota bacterium | reverse complement strand
CAACCAATGTCGGCGGCACAGAAATAAACATCGTCTTCTTTAAGGTCAAAGACAACCTTGTGCGACAATGCAACATACAGCAGGTACCCGGCGGTGGTGTGCACCACGCCTTTGGGTTTGCCGGTGGAGCCGGAAGTGTAAAGAATAAACAGCGGGTCCTCGGCATTCATCTTCTCCGCCGGGCAATCGGCACTTGCCTTGGCCATCTCTTCGTGGTACCACACATCGCGACCGTCCTTCATATCGCAAGGCTCGTCATTAACCTTAATAACGACGACATTCTCGATCGTGGGACACTTCTTCAGGGCCTCATCGGAAATCTTCTTGAGCTGAATATGCTTGCCGGCGCGATTGGAAACATTCGATGTGATCAGCATCTTGCAATCCGAGTCGTTTACCCGACCCTGAATGGCATCGGCACTGAAACCGCCGAAGATGATCGAATGGATCGCACCGATCCGCGTGCAGGACAACATAACGATCGCAAGCTCCGGAACCATCGGCATATAGATCGCCACACGGTCGCCCTTGCCAATGCCCTTATCCTTCATAATATTGGCAAACTTGCAAACTTCCTCGTGAAGCTGGCGATAAGTATACCTCTTGACCGCATCCTCTTCTTCACCCTGCCAGAGGATCGCGACCTTGTCGGCAACCGGCGTATTAAGATGCCGGTCAAGGCAGTTATAGGAAACGTTCAGCGTCCCATCAGCGAACCATGTGTGCTCGATCTTCTTGCCCTTGGTGTCCCAGGTGTAATCGAGGCTCTTCGTCGGCTCGGCGAACCACGAAAGGCTCTTGGCCTGCTCCAGCCAGAAACCGTCCGGATCATTGATCGACCGTTCCCACATCTCCTGATACTGCTGGTCGCTACTGATATGCGAATTTGCAACAAGCTCAGCCGGAGGCGCAAACGTACGGTCCTCCGCCATTAAAGATTCCATCCCTTTACTCTTTTCTGCCATAATAATTCTCCGCTTTCTCTAATACATTTACAATTCACCAACCGCTGACACTTAATTGGAACTTATCGTGCCAATATTAACAAGGCTGTCGGCGATTTCAACAAAAAAAAACGTTTTCACCCCTCAATTCACACGCTAATATCGGCCAATTCTCTACGAATCGAACAAAAATAGCGATAATGTGCGAGAAAACAACATCAATTTCTAATGTTTTTGCATATTCCGGCGGCTGGGTGGGAATTAGCAAAAACAGCAATAAGACAATACGGCTCTATTAAAAATAAGCCTTTTGGTATTTTTCTTGACAAACTTTCACAGCCGATATAGCCTTAATATTATATGTCTCTTTCCTAGGGGCAAGAGAGGCGGATTTTATGGCAAAAACACAGGTGAAGAAAGTTGCCTTCATTTCATCTTTTGTACCGCGTAAATGCGGTATCGCCACCTTTACGTCCGATCTGATCGCAAACGTCGCCGCCGCTGGAGGAAAATCCTTCGAGCCGCTGGTCGTCGCCATGCAGGAAGCCGACGATATTCATTATCAGCAGCCCGTAAAATTCGAGATCCGCAGAAACGTAAAAAACGATTACGTCAGTGCCGCCGACTACATCAACTTCAGCCACGTCGACTTTATATCGCTCCAGCATGAGTTCGGACTCTTCGGCGGCGACGCAGGCTCATATCTGAACCTCTTCCTGAGAAGAGTAAACGCGCCGGTTGTCACGACACTGCACACCGTACTCAACGAGCCAAACGAACATTATCGCCAGTCAACCATCGATGTCTGCCAGGCATCGCAGCACATTATCGTCATGAACGAACGCGGTATCGGAATGCTCCGCGATATTTACGGCATCCCGGAAAAAAAGATCAAACTCATACCGCACGGAATACCCGACCTGCCATTTGTCGACAGCAGCTATTACAAACACAAATTCGGAATGGAAGGCCGCAAGACCATACTCACCTTCGGCCTGCTGAACAAGGATAAGGGGATTGAGATGGTCCTTAAGGCCCTGCCTGAGGTCGTCAAGGTCGACCCCAGTGTGCTGTACATTATTCTCGGTGCGACCCACCCGAGCGTCGTAAGACACGATGGCGAAGCATACAGGTTCGGTCTCAAACGCCTGGTCAAGGAACTGAACCTGCAGGAAAATGTCATCTTCCATAACAGGTTCGTCAGCAGCGAGGAACTGCACAACTTCCTCTGTGCCGCCGATATCTACGTAACGCCGTACAGAAAAAAAGAGCAGCTTACGAGCGGAACTCTCGCGTTCGCCGTCGGAACCGGAAAGGCCGTCGTTTCAACTTCATACTGGGCGGCGGAGGAACTGCTTGCCGACGGTCGCGGAAAACTCGTCAACTTTGATCGACCGAAGGAACTGGCCGAAGCCATAGTAAAAATAATCGAAAAGGAATCGCATTTCTACTCGCTCAGAAGAAAGGCATACGATTACGGCAGGAATATAATCTGGCCGGCGATCGGAAAAACATACTGGAAACTCTTCAATGCAAAACGGCAGCCCCTTAAAGTGCTTCCAAGAACGCTGCCGTCAACCGAAGAGGCGATCTCGATCATCGAGGTACCCGAACCGCCGCTGGACCATCTCAGGAGACTCACCGACGACACCGGCCTGTACCAGCATGCGAAATTCACCATCCCGAACCGCGAACACGGATATTGCACCGACGACAACGCAAGGGCCGTCGTCGCAATGACGAAATATCATTCCCAATATGCCGAACCCGAGGCCATGCGGCTTTTCGACATTTACCTCTCGTTTATTCACCACGCCCAAAATGCCGATGGGACTATCCGCAACTTTATGCGGTTCGACCGCCACTGGTTCGAGGAAGAACCGGACAACGACGCTCTCGGAAGAACGCTCTGGGCGTTCGGGACCGTCATGGCCGAGCCTCCGCTGCCACGATACGTGCCGATCATCAAGGACTGCTTCGACAGGTCGGTAAAACATATCCCCAGGCTTTCGGCACGCGGAAAAGCATACGCCGTCTTCGGAATGGCCGATTACCTCAAGCAGTTTCCAGGGGCAAGCGACATCAAAAGATACCTCGCGCTCGCCGCCGACAACCTCGTGGACCTCTACGAAGCCAACGCCAAATCCGACTGGCAGTGGTTCGAGGACGCCCTGACATACGATAACGCGTCATTGCCGCATGCTTTGTATGTCGCGGCATTGACCACCGGTAACGAAAAGTATCTCAATGTCGCCGAGAAGACCTGCCGGTTCCTCATCGAGAACACCTATCTCGACGAACATTTCAGTTTCATCGGATGCAAGGGATGGTACAAGCGCGGAGGGAACCGGGCAAAGTTCGACCAACAGCCCATCGAGGTCGCATCTACGGTGATGATGCTCAGGTCCGCATACGATGCGACCAGCGATCCCGGCTACCTCAAACTCCAGAGAAAGGCCTTCGACTGGTTCCTCGGGGAAAACGACCTGCAAACGCCGATGTATGACTTCAGAACAAAAGGAAGCGCAGACGGACTCGAAGCGACCGGCGTAAACCTCAACCAGGGTGCCGAAAGCATGGTCTCTTTCCTGCTCAGCCTGCTGTCCATCCTGGAAGGCTACAGCACCACAGCCAAACTTGCCGGTGAAAAAAAAACCCTGCTGGAAGAGTTAGTCGGCTCGGGCCTGAGCGTAAGAGCGATTGAGGATGTGCCCGCGCAAGAGCAGGCGATAAGAAAACCGGCCGAAGAACCCAATTACTAAGCACTGATCTCGCCGACGACAGCTAAATGCGTGTGGCTGTCGGCGGCTAAAATGGCTATAGAAAGCACAAAGTGAAGATAGCAACCTTCAACGCCAATTCCCTGCGGGCCCGGATCGAAATTGTAACCGGATGGCTCGCCGAAAACCGGCCCGATGTGCTCTGCATACAGGAGACCAAGGTCCAGGACCACGATTTCCCGCTCGAAGCATTCGAGAACTCCGGCTATAACGTCGTCTTCCGCGGACAAAAAAAATATAACGGCGTCGCAATTTTCAGCAATAGCCGGATCAGCGATGTCTCATTCGGCCTCGACGACGAACCAAAAGACGAGCCGCGCCTGGCAAAAGCCGTCATAAAAGGCGTCACGATAGTAAATACATACATCCCCCAGGGTTTCGAGCCGGACTCGGAAAAATTCCGCTACAAACTCGACTGGTTCGAGCGACTGGGCCGATATTTCCAAAGCCACTTTAAGCCAACCGAAAAACTCGTCTGGCTCGGCGACCTTAACGTCGCCCCCGAAGCTATCGACGTCCACAGCCCCGAAGACCTCTTCGGACACGTCTGTTTCTGTCAGGAAGTCCGCGATGCTCTCAAGAAAGTCCTTGCCTTCGGCTTCGTCGACGTATTCAGGGCCCACTGCACCGAGCCTGAGCAATACACCTTCTGGGATTACAGGGCGAACTCATTAAGAAGAAATCGCGGCTGGCGTCTCGACCACATAATGGCCACAAAACCGCTTGCACAAAGATCGACCGCCTGCTGGATCGACAAGACCCCCCGCTCGGCCCAGCGCCCAAGCGACCACACATTCCTGACCGCCCAATTCGATCTGTGACCGGATAATACCGATTCCAATAAAAAAATTCGCGCCAGTCCGTCAGCAAGGGTGGCAGCGTGTTTGCGCAGCAAACCGATGGGCGTATGCACACCGACTTGCCGACCGGCTATTGAGCCGATCCGGACTCGCCGCCCTCTTGTCCGGCCTCTTCTTCCTCGTCGGGCACATCTTCGAGCAGATCGGACAGCGTCTTTGTCAGATGGCCCGCCTTGTACTCGGCTATTTCGTAAACCCAGCCGGCATGTCTCGTGGAAAATCCCTTGGCATTATCCCGGGCGATCAGCAGGGCCTCTTTATCCTTCAATTCCTCTTCCGATTCGACCCTTCGATCCTTGGTAACCATCGTCTTATCCGCATGCATCGCATCGCAGCTTATATACGTCTTATCGTCGACCTTGCCGATCGCCAACGTATAGACGGTCCCGTCCTCGACTTTGCACATATAAGTCGCATCGAACTTCAGGTCCAAAGGCTTGGAAATCTCCCTGATCACATCGTCGAACCGAAGATTCGTCAAAGCGGAAAAGACCGACCGGTAATCGCTGCCCTTAAACTGCTTGCCTTCCGGCATTTCGCCGTCAAGAACGATCTCGCCGCCATCGTCCTGCCTTTTTAACGTGTAACTGCCCTCCGGGCCGGTAACCGTCACATTCTTTATCTTGTCCTGCTCGACGCTCAGGATGTCACGGTCGACCAGGTCGACAGCAGAGGCCGTAAGCTGCGGCGAAACAGTCATCAGATACACATCATCGCTCGATGTCAGCCGGACATAGGCATTGCCTTCGGCAGTGGTATCCGAAAGGAAAAAACCGATTATCGGATTGCCGGCCTTATCCATGAACTTAACCGCATGTCCGGCTGTGGCCTTTGTTACGCCAAGATCTTCGTGATTTACCGCGTTCTTCGTGATCAACTCATCGGTCTTCAGGTCGAAACACGTATTGATCAGACCGTTGATCTCCTCGGTCTTCGCGATGTAATCGTCCTTCTCGGCGACCACAAAATGCGTGCCCCTGCGAACCATCGTAACCGTTTCGCCCCCTTGACCAGCCAATATGATCGAACCGATCTCCGCCGGGTCAAGACCCTGTATAAGGTACGATTGCCCGGAAATCGCAGTGCTTTGCTGTCGCAAGCCAAAACGACCCAGACCGGCAAGGATCAACATCACAATCGCAACAATGCCCAAAATCGTAAGCTTCTTATTACTCATATTCCAAACTCCAACTCAAAACCGTATAACCGGACTTCGGCAACCTGCCAGCTACCTTCGATATCCGAATCCTTTTGTTAAATGTCCTGCATCCCGTTCAATGTCCCGTATTTTTCACGAATCGCTCGCATGGCTGATATAATGCCGGCGAATAACCTTCCGCCGGATGCCGATAACGATCGCGATAAGCAATATCAAACCGGGCCCGGGCAGAGTGCAGAAATTCCGAAGCGTCGAACCGAGTGCTTCGATCTGCTTGCGTCGCTTGCTCTTGATAAGACGCAGGTCCCGCTGGGCCTCGGCGATCTTGCCTTCGATCTCCCGTTTCTCGATCAGAATAGTGCTCTGGATCAACGCGCTCTCGTCGGCCTTCAAAGAAGAGAGCTTCTCGTTAAGCTCCTGCTGAAAACCCGCGATCGCGGCAGTGATCTTCGCCTCTTCCACCGCCGTCTCCTGCTCGGCCTGCATCTCGATCTCGTCGACAACCGTAAACGGACGACTGAAATTGCCGCGGGACCGAATCGAGATCAACGCGCTCGAACCCGACATATCCTCGATGGCATTGAGCAAAAGAGAGCTGTTATCGCCCGCCACCGCCATCGCCCCGAAAAACGTCCGCTGATACGCCGCGGAATCGGTGATCATATCGACATCGGCAAAAACGATCACCGCACCGTCAGCGGAAGATTCCGTAAGGCCCGTAACCGTCCTGAGCACCGCCGGCGTTTCGCCATCCGCCTGGACCTCGGCTGAGGCATCCGGATCGGCTACCTGTATGCCCTCCGGAAAGCTCGACTTAAATCTGCCCGTAAGCTGGTAAGCCATCACCACCGGCTCACTGCCGTCGACAAACCGCGAGAGGAGCCGGGCATAATCCGGACGCATCAACTCATACGGACTGCTTATCGTCCATGAATTACCCCGATTGGTCGTAGTTACCAGCGGCGTATAAGTAATTTCGGGTTCCCCTTCGCCGCCGCCGAAATCCGTCCGTTCCAGCACGCCCGGAAGCATCACCCGCACTGAGTTAAGCTCGGATGTGATAACGCTATCTGAATTAAAACATTGCTTATTAAGGCTCAGCATACTCAGTATCTTCTCGGGCCTGCTGGTCGCGCTCGTAGAGCCGGTCAAAGCAAGAACCCGGTCTCCGGCAAAAGTATTCTCAGGCATCCTCAGACCCCACGTATTCATCAGCGCTGAGAGATTCGAGCTGCTCGATGGCATCTGCCCCGACATCATCTGCTGAGGAGCGGGCTGGTCGGCAATACAATAAGGGTCGACAAAAACTATCGTCCTGCCGCCCCTCAGGACAAATTGATCGATCGCAAACAGCGTCTGCTGCCCAAGGTCCTTCGGATGGATCACTAACAGAATATCAACGTCACTGATCTCCTCGACATCCGTCCCCACATCGCTTACCTCATAGATCTGCTTGAGGTGCTGAACTATCGCCCATGCCGGCTTGGGCGTCTGGCCCTGCATCTGCATCATTTGTGCCATATAACCCGTAACATCGTCGCCCGTCACCGACAGCGAACTAATGACACCGATTTTTTTCTTCTGCCGCGTCGTCGCCGTATCGATGAGATAACTGATATCGTACTCGACGAAACTCTGCCGGTCGGGACTGAAAAACTCGATCGTCTTTTCAACACCGAACTGAGTCTGAACCACCAGCCCGAAGAAAAAGTTCTCCTCCTCGGTAATACTGAACCGTTGCAGGCCATAACGAATAGCGGCGACCTCCTCGTCGGAAAACGGACGGGGATCGATCACCTCAAGCTCGACATTGCCCTTGCCAGCCTTGACATATTCGTCTAACAAAGCACTTACGAAATGATAATAATTATTAAAGAACCGAATCTGGTCCGGGCCCTTGATCGCCGCAGTCCTGGTATAATAAAGCTTAAGCCGAACAGGCTGGTTCAGCCCGCCAAGAATCGTCTTCGTACCCTCGGAAAGCGTGTAAAGACCCTGATCCGTAATGTCGAGCCGCAGCGACTTACCGATACTCTGGCAAATGCTGATACCGGAAAAAGTAATCACCGCGACAAAAAATATTGCGATTATCGCTCGTATCAACCTGTTCATCAGCTCGCCTTCCTTTCATCTAAAATAATACTGCACGCCCATATCCAGCCGACGATCAGTATCACAAAATACGCTATGTCCTTAAACTCGATCACACCCTTGAGAACCGAATCGAAATGCGACTGAAAACTCAGGCTCTCTATCACCGGAACCGACCCCGGCCCGAAAATACCCGCAAAATAATTCAGCGTACTCGGCATACCCGCATAAACCAGAACGCCGCAGGCCGCCACAGCCAGAATAAAGCTGACCACCTGGTTCTTGGCAAGAGCGGAGAAAAACGACCCGATCGCCAGAAAACCGCCCGCCATCAGAAAGCTGCCGATATAGCCCGTAACGATCAGCCCCTTGTCAGGGTCGCCAAGATAACAAACCGTCATCGGCACCGGAAACGTCAGAAACAACGCGATACCCAAAAAACACCACGCCGCCGCGAACTTGGCGATCACCGCCTGAGTAACCGTAACCGGCAGCGTCAGCAGCAGCTCGATTGAGCCGGTCTTTCGCTCCTCAGCCCAAAGACGCATCGCCGTCGAAGGGATCATAAATACGAACAAAAGCGGCAGATTCGCAAAGAAAGGCCGCATGTCCGCCTGCCGAAATTCGAAGAAACCCTCCTTAAACGTCAGATACCCCGAAAAAAAAAGGAATATCACCAGAAAAACATACGCCACCGGGGTCGCAAAGTAACCCTTCAACTCTCTCTTAAACACCGCCATTAAACCGGTCATATCAAAAACTCCTGTATCAATAACGATTCCAAAACCAAATTCACAAAATTCATATCATTTTAACCAAGCGCTGCATACATCTTGTCATTCCCGCGAAGGCGGGAATCCAGCATAAAATAGTATCCGCCAGCCTGTCTCGCCGTAGCCTTGGCGAAGGTGGGGAGCCCGCCCTACGCACTCTTTTTGGTAGTTGTTATCTTGCGGAACACCTCGTCGAGCGAGCACTTATACTTTTCCTTTAGTGCCTGCGGCGTCGAGTCGACTAAGATCTTGCCGCGGGCGATGATTATACTGCGATTGCAGACCACCTCGACCTCATCGAGGATATGCGTCGAAATGATAATGCACTTATCCTTGCCCATCCGGCAGATAAGATCATGGACCTCATGCTTCTGATTCGGGTCAAGACCGTCCGTCGGCTCATCCAGCACCAGCACCTCGGGGTCATGGATCAACGCCTGGGCCAGACCGACACGCCTGCGATAACCCTTCGAAAGCGTCCCGATAGTCTGGTGGTACACCGATTCGATCGAACAGACGGGAACCACCCGGTCAAGGGCCGACTTGCGATTTTGCCCCTTGATCTGCCGGGCATCGCAAACAAAGTCCAAAAAGCTGCCAACCGTCATCTCGGGATAAGCAGGTGCGTTTTCCGCCAAATAACCGATACATCGCTTCACCGCCACCGGATCCGAGACGACATCATGTCCGCAAATCGTCGCTGACCCGCCGTCAGGGCTCAAAAACCCAACCAGCATCTTCATCGCCGTACTCTTGCCAGCCCCGTTAGGCCCCAAAAAGCCCAACACCTCGCCCTTGGCAACTTCGAACGAAATGTCATCGACCGCCACAATAGGCCCGAAACTACGCCGAAGATGTTTTACGCTAATCATATTATCTCCAAAAAAATAAACCTAAACGTCGGCAGCCACAGGCCGCCCAAAAATTTAGATTCAGACACACACTTGTCTTCTATTTTACTCAAACTAACCGATTTGATGTATAAGAACTTAAAACAGTTGCCGACAACCTGTCTCGCCGTAGCCTTGGCGAAGGTGGAAGTCGACCTCAACCAGCTAAACACTAACGACTAATGACTCTCAACCTGTAACTCCTTACCCAAAAACAACTTACAAAACCTGGGGAACCAGGATTCGAACCTGAACTAACTGATTCAGAGTCAGTCGTGCTGCCGTTACACTATTCCCCAAACTATCCCGAAAATGCCCCCAAGCCAAAAATCAAACGCCATGGCAGCAGGGCCCATTTTCACAACGGTCGCCAAATATAAACTATTTTATCCCGGCTGTCCACCAGATTCCGCAAAAAACCCCTTACCCGCACCGACATTGCCGTAAATAAGCAACATTTTAACCAAGTGCCGCATACATCCTGTCATTCCCGCGTTCGCCGCGGCGGAGCGAGTCGTAGCTGGGAAGGCGCCGAATCCAGCATAAAAGAGCATCCGCCAAAGGCGGATTAATCGGTAATTCTGCCCCGAAGGGGCTGTTAAGTTCAGCCCAGGGTAAGCGAAGCGCCACCCTGGGTAAACGATACGCCTCGCTCTCTAAAGATACCCTGAAAGGGTTATATAAAATCCTCACCAGGACAATGTGCATTATCTGCTGCTCGATATGTAATGTAAGTCTTGTAGCTGGCTTACCCATAGATTACAATCTATATCGACCGCTGGCCCCAGCCGGCGATCTATCGGAAACGCTGCTTGTCCGGGCTGAATATCGCACGGCATGATATCGTAAGTGCAGCATTCAAAAGTGTTTACAGAATCATTAAGGAGAATCGTCATGGATAGCAATCTTGACCGCCGAAAATTTTTAGCCGGCAGCGTGGTTACCTCCGCCGGCGCAGGTATGGCCCTGAGCCTCAAGCAAAACGCTCTGCTCGCCCAGCCCACCACCAACGATGCAAAAAGAAAGCAAGGCAGGCCCGCAAGGTTCTCAAAAGGCAATAGCAAGTACAATGACCTCTACGCCGGCCCCCGTCTTGATCGCATCGCGTTTCCCTTAGGCGGTATTGGGGCTGGCATGATCTGCATCGAGGGTACCGGAGCCATCTCGCACGTTTCGGTTCGCAACAAACCCGATATCCTGAATGAGCCGATGATCTTTTCCGCCATCTGCGTCAAGGGCAAAGAGAATATCGCCCGCGTCCTCGAAGGGCCGGTCCCGACATGGAAGTTCTTCGGAAGGGCCGGCACCGGAAGAGGCTCCAAGGGCAAGACCTACGGACTGCCGCGTTTCGACAAGGCAACCTTCAAAACGCATTTTCCATTCGCAACGATACAACTCAAAGACGACAAACTCCCGCTGGACGTCGAACTTACCGCATGGAGCCCCTTCAGCCCCAACGATACCGACAACTCAAGCCTGCCCGTCGCTGCACTGGAATACCGCTTTGCAAACCCGACCAAACAAACCGTCGAGGCGGTCTACTCGTTTAACTCGCGAAATTTCATGTCGGTAGGCAACGGCAGAAGCAAGGTACTCAAAGGCAAAAACGGCTTTATCCTCTCTCAGCCGGCTGGCAGGGATACACCTGCGAATAAGGGGGCCTTTGCCGTTTCCGTAGACAACCCCGACGCGAAAGTCAACCACACATGGTTTCGCGGCAGATGGTCCGACCCGCTGACGATCGCATGGAAAGATGTCCAGGACGGCAAATGCTACGACAGAGCGCCTGCAACCGAAGGAATCGCCAGCCCCGGCGGGAGCATCTTTGTCCCGCTAAAACTAAAACCCAATCAGACAAAAACCGTCAAGGTTATGTTCTCGTGGTACGTCCCTGACAGCGGCCTGCGTATCGGTGCAGAGCTTGGCGACGCCTCAGACCCTGCTGCGCAACTGCAAAAATACAAACCATGGTACAGCAGCCGGTTCGCAAGTATCGCCGAGGTCGCCGACTATTGGCAAGAAAATTACGCAACCCTTCGCAAGGCCAGTATGAAATTCAGCGACTGCTTCTACGACACGACGCTGCCGCCGGAGGTCATCGAAGCCGTCGCCGCCAACCTGACGATACTCAAATCGCCCACGGTCCTCCGCGAAAAGGGCGGTCGCCTCTGGTCATGGGAAGGCTGTAACGATCTCGGCGGCTGCTGCTCCGGCTCCTGTACGCACGTGTGGAATTACGCCCAGGCGATACCGCACCTCTTCGCCGACCTCGAAAGGAGCCTGAGACAAACCGAATTCAACCAATCCCAGGACAAAAAAGGCCACCAGGCCTTTCGCTCCTCGTTGCCGCTAAGGCCCGGCGCCCACACAAGGTACGCCGCAGCCGACGGCCAGTTGGGCGGGATAATGAAGGTCTACCGCGATTGGCGGATCTCCGGCGACACGCGGTGGCTAAAGGACCTCTGGCCCAAGGTCAAAGCCAGCCTTAACTACTGTATCGAAACATGGGACCCCGACCATAACGGCATCCTATCCGAACCGCACCACAACACTTATGACATCGAGTTCTGGGGACCGAACGGCATGTGCACCAGCTTCTACTTAGGAGCCCTAAAAGCCGCCATCGAGATGGGCAAAAGCCTCGATGACAAGGTCCCGCAATACGCCTCGCTGCTGAAAAAAGGCCAAAAATACGTCAACGAAAAACTCTTCAACGGCGAATATTACAATCAGGACATCCAGTGGAAGAACCTCCGCGCTGACCCGTTAAAGGGCGAGGCCATGGTCGGCAGATACTCGGCCGAAGCGGTGGCGCTGCTCCACAAAGAAGGGCCAAAGTACCAGTACGGTAACGGCTGTCTGTCAGACGGCGTACTCGGCGCATGGATGGCCTCGCTCTACGGCTTGGGCGACGTCCTCGACAGCAAAAAAACCGCCAGCCACCTAAAGAGCATCCACAAGTACAATTTGAAAGACGACCTCTCCAAACACTCCAACCCCCAGCGGCCCGGATTCGCCCTCGGCAACGAAGGCGGCCTGCTCCTGTGCACCTGGCCCAGGGGCGGAAAACTCAGCCTGCCATTCGTCTACAGCGACGAGGTCTGGACCGGCATCGAATACCAGGTCGCCGCCCACCTCATGATCGCAGGCATGGTCGAAGAGGGCCTCGATATCGTAAGAACCTGCCGCGACCGTTACGATGGACGCGTCCGCAACCCCTTCAACGAGATCGAGTGCGGCCACTGGTACGCAAGGGCAATGTCGTCATACGCACTGCTCCAGGGCCTCTCCGGAGCAAGATACGATGCCGTAGAACAAGTCCTCTACATAGAGCCGAAAATAAAAGGCGATTTCAAAAGCTTCCTAAGCACCGCAACCGGCTACGGAACAGCAGGCGTAAAGAACGCCAAACCCTTCCTCGACGTAAAACAGGGAAAGATAGCAATTAAACGCATCGAATACGCGCCCTGCTGAGGAGCCCAAAGGAGAAGGTTGGTTTTATGTTAAAGATCGGTAGCGTCAATCTCGATCTGCCTTTCATGCAGGCCTCGCTTAGCGGCTACAGCGACCGGCCCATGCGGGTCCTTGCACGCCGTTTCGGGGCGCCGATGACCTTCACAGGCGTATTCCTCGATAAAAACGCCGTCCACTTAAAGGCCGCAAAAAAACTGCTATTCGCCCCCGAAGGCGAAGAATTGCCCGTCGCAGGACAGATATTAGGAGCCAACCCCGCCACAATGGCCGCAGCCGCAGCCGCATTCGAGCAATTAGGATACGCCTTCATCGACCTTAACTTCGCCTGTCCCGCGCCCAAGGTCCTGCGCCGCGGCCGAGGCGGATCTCTGCTGCAAAAACCGGAAACCGCGATCGAGATATTCCGCCGCGTCCGCGATAAAGTTCGCTGCCCCGTCACCATGAAGCTAAGGACCGGATTCGACTCCAGCGACGCAAGCCGAGAGGATTTTTGGCAATTATGCACCCTCGCCGCCGAGGAAGGCGTCGACGCCCTCTTCGTCCATGGCAGAACGGTAAAGCAAAAATACCGCGGCAAGGCCAACTGGCAAACCGTCGCCGAGGTCAAACGCAGATTCCCCGACACCACCGTAATAGGAAGCGGAGACCTCCTCGACGCCCAAACCGCCGCGGACCAAATAACATCCGCCGCGATCGACGGCGTGATCATCGCAAGAGGGGCGATCGGCAATCCGTGGATCTTCAGCGAATTAAAGGCCCTGCTGACGGGAGAACCCAAACCGCCGCAACCTTCGATAACCGAACAGGGCGAGGTCATGCTCGACCATTTCGAGATGATCGCACAAACACGGGAAATGATAAAGGCCGTAAGGTACTTCAGAAAATTCGCCGTAAACTACTGCCGCCGCCACCCCCAAAGAAAAAAAGCCCAAACCGCCCTGATGAAGGCACGAAACTCAACCGAAGTAGTAACAGCCATAAAACAATTCTACAACCTCGCCTGACCGTACCACTGAACTGCCCCGAAATTATTAGCCTCGAAAGGATGGAATAATGTTTTGTAAGCGTTTAAATGGGAAATGTCGGATGCAAAAGTGCACGATAGTTTTGGCGATGCTTGTTTTGGGAGAAACTCTCTATGCTAAACCATTTAGGATCATTGCTCCCTCTAACCCGAGAATTACCACTCATCAGCTCAAGAGCGGAGATTTGACCATTGGCCTGACTGACAATGGCGGCGGCGTTATCAATCAAGTGATCATCCCGGGCCTCGGTGATATCATGGATCAGGCTACGGATATGTACGGTCGCGCTGGGCAGGTTGCCATTCGAGACGCCTCGCACGGGGGCCGGTATAATCCCACCCAGGCCGGCTTTAACGAGCGGCTGGGCACGCAGTGTGAAATTATTCAAGCCAATGACAGGCTGGTCGTCAAGCCAAGGGGTATGGCCCTTTGGCACGGAGACAGGCAATACGATTTTACCCAGTGGGAAAATATCGGAAATGATCCCTATGGCAACGACGGCGGCAATAGTGACGTCGACGGCCTTGACGAAGCCAAACTTGCCGGCAAACAGAAGACAGAAGTATATAGCGAATTTGATTATTACGGTGTCTATGAGAATTACATGGGCAAGCACGGTATTTGCACGCCGGCTATACGTCACTATTTTGAGATCCGGTTTATTCGTCCTCCGGGGCACACCCTCAAGCAATTCCGAAAGGGAACTAAGCTATGGAACAGCGATGCTCTCCAGGAAGATATCTCTAAAAGCGCCCCTGAGGGAATACATGCCGGTACGGACAAGGACCTCAACGAATTAAAGGCTGTATGGTCGTTGAGACATGATAGAAGTAAGTGGACCTACAAGTTTGTTCACTTCAGGAAGAAAGACGGCACCTGGGCAGTGGAGAAGGCCACAGGCCCGGTCAGCGGAAACATTACAAAAGCCGGCGGTACTACTGCATTTGTAATTGCCGATTCCAGTGATCCGGCGGAAGGAATTGCGCTGGGATTGTACCGTCCCGAGTCAGACATCAATCTCAACACGATAATTGGGATCAATGAAGAAACGGGCAGCATTGTCTATAAAGACAACAGAACAGAGGACATCTCTGTCATAGCTACTTCTAAAAGAACGCCTGTCATGTCGAAATACGGTTTCTCCGGAACGTTTTCCGGCATGATAAACAGAACACGTTTACAGCCGGGTATCTACGAAGCTTTTCGGAGCGAATTCTACATATTGTCCGGTACGCCACAGGAGATTATGGAAACCATCAAAATCTTGGAAGCAAAAAAAGGTTCCTGACACCTTCAATTTCCCGTTTTTTTAAGGGCCAGGTAGCTCATGATGAGCAGGGATCCCTTTGCGCATCTTTTCTTTTATATAAGTATATTCAGGACTGCCAGCGAGGTTATGCCATTCCCACTTATCCTTCTCGTGATCATACAACTCCTCAGTTCCGTCAGCATAAACGATATACCGGTACCGTTCGGATCGAATGCCGTAATTCTTATAGCCAAAAGTGGTTACGGTCGTTTCATCCCATGAGGCCTCAGGGTCTTCCATCAATACTGCCAGGTCGCTGCCTTCCAGTTTTTGTTCAGGTGGCACGCAACCGGTCAGAGAGACGAGCGTCGGATAAATATCCAGCAAGTTCACCGGCTTGGAGCAGGTCGAGCCAGGCTTAGTCACACCGGGGGCCACCCATACCAGATTGACCCTCGTGGCCCTTTCCCAGAGGGAGTACTTCGACCAGCGTTCTTTTTCACCAAGGTGGAAGCCGTGGTCGCTCCACAACACAATAATGGTATTGTCGGCATACTTCGATTTCTCCAGCGCCCCTACAATCCGGCCAATCAGGTCATCCACCATGGCAGTACACGCCAGGTAACCCTGGATGGCATGCTTCCACTGACCGGCCTTTCTGATCCTTTTCAGCCATGGATTGTGCGCCATCTTTGAATGGGCCACGGGCACATCTTCCAAGTCATTCTCCCGGTACCCTTCCGGAAGCTTGATTTCCTCTAGCGGGAATCGATCGAAATATTCCTGAGGGGCATAGTTGGGCAGATGGGGCTGGAAGATGCCGGCTCCGAGAAAGAAGGGTTCCTGCAACTTGCCCCCGAGCAATTTCTCTTTCGCCCAATTTGCGGTTTGCCATCGGGGTGGTCTTCCAACGTCACGTCAGGGTGGCAGGGCCCCCAATCGGCGACTCTCGAGATCCCACTCAAGGGAAGCGGGGAGGAGAATTTGAGCCCTTCGAATGAAGGGAGGTCCTGCGTTTTGCTCGGGTAATACTCATCGAAGCCCCGCCCTTTTAGTTCTGTATTAAAATGAGCGCCGTGAAATAACTTACCGGCTCCACAAACATAGTATCCATTCTGCCCGAAAAATTCGGGCAATAGAACCGAGTTGTTCAGTATGGGGTTTTTTGTAAGCGAGTTTTTATTAATATAATTACCCGAAGTCGAAGGCCTGATCCCGCTCATAATAGCAGACCTTGAGGGGCCGCAAGCCGGAGCCGCGCAATGTGCATTCGTGAAAACCATCCCTTTAGAAGCCAGCTTATCCATGTGAGGCGTCCGGGCCTGAGGATTGCCTTTCAATGTGCCAGTCCAGTCATTTAAATCATCAATAGCGATGAACAATATATTTGGCTTCCCGTCCTGCTGGTTAAAGTCCTTTCCTTCACTAGTCTTGCCTACCACGCACAATAGGAAAACCGCCAGAAATAGTATCGTTGTTTGCTTCTTTGGTTTCATTTCAGGTTTTCCCTTTATTTCTTAGTACCAGAACCGGACTTTCTTGCTGATCAGCAAACGGAGGTCGTCAATGCGAAATGATAATTACTTCGCGTTTTTCAATGCCGGGTCATAGACAATATTACATTTTACGAGGCGCCGGTTCAAGACATCCATGACAAACAGCTTGTCTTTCCAAACGGCCAGACTGGAAATGCTTCCAAATGGCAGTTCGGGATGCGGATACTTGCTGCCCTTTCCTTTGCAGTCCATGTTGCCATAACTTCCGAATTCACCAACGAGCTTGCCCGTCTCAGTGTCAATGACCTGGACGCTGTATTTAGTCGCCATGTATATGTAGCCTTTGTCATCCAGCGCCTGGTTAACTCGGTGGGTGCTGCAAATGCAGTGAGGATTCGGCGGGATGAAACCCATTCCATGATCACCGTCCCATGGCTGCGACCAAAGCGGTTCTCCGCCGGTGGGCGCAAACTTCGACAGGGCAAAAGGCCGCATCGGATACCGTTTTGGTGCCCTGGCTTTGGCTCGGGCGATACGTTTTTCGGGAGGATTACCATCGGCGGGAATATGGACGATGTACAAGTAGCCCTGCTTATCGACCTGAATGCCCTTCACACTGGTAAGATCCAGCAGAGCTTTTTGTTTCAGCTTGCCGGTGGAATCATAGACGTCGAGTTGCCGGTACAAGGCATAATTCGGCAACATCATCTCCGATTCCACGTACCGTTCCTGCTTGTTGAGATAGTAGATATTGCCCTTGCTATCCACGTCCATCCCGGGATAGATATCCCACCAGCACGTCCACATCTTCGCGAGCTCGGCTTTTTCGTAAAACCTGCTCTTGATGGAAACCGTATCCACAAACAACTCATTGCTTCCCGTGGACGCGAAGGGAACCGGCTTGCCAGCGCGGTCAAAACGCAGGATGCTGATGCCTTCCTCACCGAGTTTCCACCGGTAAATCCTGCCATCCTTTCCGAATACGGAATCTCTGAACAGGGGTTCCTCCGGATGAGGGAAACCGCGTTCGAGATTGGTGGCGCCCCACGGCGAGAT
>DAOVVQ010000233.1 GCA_030637065.1 Planctomycetota bacterium | reverse complement strand
GCGTGCTGCTGCTGGCTTATCGGCGGGGCTGTCTGGATTTTTCGGTCGCTCAGATCGCAGCAGCGGTGTTTTATGCCGTTAATGTGATCTTATTTGTGCTGTCGAATAAACTGACGACCGCAGCCAACGCGATAGTTCTCCAGTATATGGCTCCGGTATATGTGGCTATATTCAGCGGTTATATCCTCGGTGAGCGGGTACGCAGGCTCGAATGGGTCTTTATATTGGCGGCATTCGGCGGGGTCTGCCTGTTCTTTCTCGATAGGCTCAGCATCGAGGGGTTTAGGGGCAACATTCTCGCTATTGTCGGCGGGTTTTCGTTTGCATTCTATATTATCTTCATGCGGAAACAAAAGGGCGGCAATCCGTTAGGGTCGGTTCTGCTTGGCAATATTATTACGGTGCTGGCAGCAATGCCGTTTATGTGCAGGGTGTCGTTCAGTAATGTTAACTGGACGGGATTGGTCCTTTTGGGTGTGTTTCAGTTGGGCCTTTCGCATGTCCTGTATGCCAGGGCGATCAAAAAGGTCACGGCGATCAAGTCGGCGATGATACCGATGGCTGAGCCGGTGCTCAATCCTTTGTGGGTTTTCCTGTTTTTGGGTGAGATGCCGGGCAAGTGGGCGTTTTGTGGCGGAGTTGTCGTGATTGCAGCAGTAACGGGCTTTAGTTTGGTGTCTGCCTCGGCTGAGCGGACGCATTGACGGAATGTAGACTCTGTAATGCGGGAGGTTTGGTGAAAAAATTTAATTTTTTTGCAAATTTTTCACAATTTAGGGTTGCAGTTGGGTTGCAGATGTATATACTCTTTTCTTTGCGGTAGAGTAATCGTAGGGAATCTCTACGATTATTTAGCTAAAAGTTGCGTGGACTTGAGGTCCCGGGCCTGTTTTTGGTGGTCTGCTCCTGGGCGAAGGGGCGTGTATTTCGGGATTTTATGCTGCTGTAGCTCAGTGGTAGAGCGCGTCCTTGGTAAGGACGAGGTCATGGGTTCAAGTCCCATCAGCAGCTTTGGGGCCAATGGGGCCAAGGGCGATTGCCTGGGTTGGCTGAGGGTGTTTAGATAGTAGCAACGGATTGCATGAACTGGTTTTCTGCCGGAGAGCGAGAGTGTGTGGGGGCAAACGGCAGTTGAAGGAATAGAGTAAGCAGTGTAAATGTTTTGTGATTATTAGTTTATGTGAATAATTGTATTTTACGGGAACTTATGGGCAATAATGCTCAGGAGGTTATTGACAGATGGCTAAGGCTATATTTGAGCGGACAAAACCACACGTAAACATTGGAACGATCGGTCATATTGATCACGGTAAGACGACTCTGACAGCGGCGATTACGATGCGTCTGGCTCAAAAGGGCGGCGGAGGCACCGTTAAGGCGTTCGAGGACATCGACAACGCTCCGGAAGAGAAAGAGCGGGGTATTACCATTAATACCGCTCACGTCGAGTATGAGACGGAAGGCCGTCATTATGCTCACGTGGACTGTCCGGGTCATGCCGACTATGTCAAGAATATGATCACCGGTGCGGCCCAGATGGACGGAGCCGTCCTTGTTGTCGCAGCCAGTGACGGCCCGATGCCCCAGACTCGTGAGCACATCCTGCTCGCCCGTCAGGTAAACGTTCCCCGTATCGTGGTTTTCCTTAATAAGATTGACCAGGTCGACGACCCCGAGCTTCTTGAACTGGTCGAGATGGAGCTTCGTGAGCTTCTTGACAAGTACGAGTTCCCGGGCGATGAGATTCCGATTATCCACGGTTCGGCTATTGCCGCGATGCAGAGCGAGGGTAAGGACGACGAGGCGTGCAAGTGTATCGACGAGTTGATGGCGGCGGTTGACGAGTATATTCCGATCCCGGAGCGTCAGGTCGATAAGCCTTTCCTGATGCCGATCGAGGACGTTTTCAGTATCAAGGGTCGCGGTACGGTAGGTACCGGTCGTGTCGAGCGTGGTAAGGTTAACATTGGCGATGCCGTCGAGGTTGTCGGTTTGTCTGAGGAGGTTCGCAAGACGACTGTTACCGGCGTTGAGATGTTCAATAAGACGCTGAACGAAGGCCAGGCCGGCGATAACGTTGGCGTGCTTCTTCGCGGCGTTGAGAAAAACGACCTCGAGCGCGGTCAGGTGGTTGCCGCACCGGGTACGATTACTCCTCATACGAAGTTTGACGCTGAGGTTTATGTGCTGGCGAAAGAGGAAGGCGGACGTCATACACCGTTCTTTGCCGGTTATCGTCCCCAGTTTTTCTTCCGTACGACCGATGTTACCGGTGCTGTGCTGGAGATCAAGAGTCGTGAAGGCAAGTCTGTAGAGATGTGCATGCCTGGCGACAATATTGAGATGCAGGTAGAGATCATATCGAAGATCGCGATGGAAGACGGTCTTCGTTTTGCTATTCGTGAGGGCGGGCGTACAGTTGGCGCCGGCGTTGTCACGAAGATCATTGAATAAGAAGTTAAGGTGCTGCTGTGGTGATTGCGGCACGTTATCGGCCTTCGGCACCGCGTGTGTGCCGGCGGGTCGTGGTGCGTTTTTTGTGAGGTGAGTATGGCGAAGGCGAAAAAACGGGAATATGTCTGGCTCGAGTGTAAGGAATGCGGAGACCGTAACTACCGAACTGAGGTTAACGTCCAGGGAGGTACGCCTAAGTTTACGCTGAGTAAGTTCTGCAAGCGCGAGCGCAAGCGGACGGAACATAAGATACGTCGAAAATAACGGGCTTAGGCCAGTAGCTCAATTGGCAGAGCGACGGTCTCCAAAACCGTAGGTTGGGGGTTCGATTCCCTCCTGGCCTGTTAGGCGGTATTTTTTGAGGCCGGACCGATGGGGCTGGATCTATCTGGCGACTGGTGGCTGGCGGCGAGTATCGGGGGGTGCAGTAGCGGGTATGGTGGTGGCTGCGGCAGCGTGGTATCGCGTTGGCCAGCGGTGTTATGGCCGGTAGCCGCGTGGGAAACGACTGTGGAACTGAATGATCGGGAGTTTATATCGATATGGCACTTAAGATTTATAAGCGTGGCCAGGGTTATTATACGCGGCTTTACACTGCGCTGATCGCGTTTGTCATTATTGCGACCGGCTGTTATGTACTGCACGGCAAGTTGAAGGTTTACAATGTGATATGGGTTGAGACGCTGATCCCAGCCGGTATTTGTGCGGTTCTGGGTTTTCTGGCTTATTGGCTCGTCAATAAACCCAATATTGCGGATTTTATGATATCTGCCGAAGGTGAGATCAAGAAGGTAAGCTGGTCGAGCCGGAAAGAGATAATTGCGTCGACGATGGTTGTCATCTGCGTGGTGACGATTATGGCGGTGATGCTGCTTGTCGCTGACGTTGTGTTTAAGTCTTTGTTTTTGTATGTGATCGGGCTTTGATCCTCGGGTAAATGAGATGACGGAAACAGAAAAGAAAGATATGCAGTGGTATGTTCTTCGCGTTGCCTCTAATAAAGAGGAGCGTGTTCGCGATACTCTTGCGCGTAAGATGGAAGTCGAAGGCGTCAAGAGCGTTGGCCGGATAATGGTTCCGGTCGAGCAGATCAAGCGTATTCGTGCGGGCAAGCAGCGGGTTCATAAACGCAAGCTGTATCCGGGTTACGTTTTTATGGAAGTCGAGCCCAAAGAGGACGGCAACATCCCTGATGACGCGTTTTTCGTGATCAAAGAGACGATGGGGGTGGGCGATTTTATCGGTACCGAGGGTATTCCGACTGCGATGCGTGATACCGATGTTGCCAAGATGCTCAAGGAAGCGGAAAAGCCCGAAGAATCGCCCAATATCAAGGTCGAGTTCGAGAAGGGCGATGTGGTGAAGATTCGCGAGGGTGCTTTCGAGAATTTCGAGGGCACTGTCGATTCGATCGATTCGGAGCGTGGTATTGTCCAGGTGATAGTTTCGATCTTCGGTCGCAGCACCCCTCTGGATATAGAATACTGGCAGATCGAAAAGGTCTGATGGCGAGCGGCGAGTTAGTGGGCGGCAAGCTGGTATATATGGCAACTGGTTGATTTGGTTGTTTGGCGGATATAACTGAACGAAAATCGATATTAATAAATGTTTATCAGGGTGAGTAATGGCGAAAGAAATAACGGGAAAAATTAAGCTTCAGGCATCCGGCGGGCAGGCGACTCCTGCTCCTCCGATCGGTCCTGCTCTCGGGCAGCACGGTGTTAATATCGGTCAGTTCGTTTCTCAGTTCAACGAGCGGACGAAGGATCTTAACGGCACGACTGTTCCGGTTGAGATCACTGTTTATGCCGACAAGAGTTTTGAGTTTATTGTCAAGAGTCCTCCGGCTGCGGTGCTTTTGAAGCAGGAGGCCGGTCTTGCCAAGGGCAGCGGCGTTCCCAATCGCGATAAGGTCGGGACTGTTACGAAGGCTCAGATCCGCAAGATATCGGAGAGGAAGTTCGAGGATTTGAACGCTTACGACCTTGATCAGGCGGACAAGATAATAGAAGGTACCGCCCGTAGTATGGGGATCGAGGTCGAGGAAGGGTAGCTTTTAATAGAGTAAAGTTCGCGGCGGGTCGCGGAAATGCGTAAAGCCGGGGGCGAAACAGATTTTGCTTCGTTGTCAAGGAGGACATCAAGGCGGGGACGAGACTTTTAGGATAACCTGAGTGCTGACCACGGCGTTAACAGTGGGAGCGAAAGAAATGTTGGTTCGCGGAGGTATATATGAGAAACAGAAGTAAAAGATATAAAAGCGAGTTCGAGAAGGCGGTGAGTACGCCTTTGGGGGTTGGCGACGCTGTCAAGAAGATCAAGTCGTTTTCATCGACGAAGTTTGACCAGAGCGTCGAGTGTGTTATGCATCTTGGTATCGATCCCAAGCAGGCCGATCAGATGATCCGCGGTGCGATAAGTCTGCCCAACGGTATCGGCAAGGCGCGTAATGTCATTGCGTTTTGCGAGGATTCCGATGTTGAGGCGGCCCTGGCTGCCGGTGCCGCTGAGGCCGGGTGCGAGGATATTGTCAAGAAGATCGAAGGCGGCTGGATGGATTTTGACGTAGCGATCGCCTCGCCGAAGGTGATGGGCAAGGTCGGTAAATTAGGTCGTACGCTTGGCCCGCAGGGCAAGATGCCGTCTCCCAAGAACGGAACGGTGACGATGGAAGTTGTCGCCGCGGTCAAGGAGTTTGCCGCTGGTAAGGTCGAGTTCAGGAATGACGCCGGCGGCAATATTCATGCGGTCGTTGGCAAGGTGAGTTTTGACGATGGCAAGCTGGTCGAGAATATCGACGCGTTTGTCACTCACATCAAGCGAATGAAGCCGAACAGCACGAAGGGCACTTATATAAAGAAGGTTTGCATAAGTGCGACGATGAGCCCTTCGGTGATCATGGATGTGGCTTAGTTGGGGATAAAGGAAACGGGAACGTTTTTTAACGGTTTAATCGGGTGCGATTATGAGTAAATATATCAAGGAATTGCTTCAAAAGGAACTGGAAGAGAAGTTTGCCGATGTTGACGATTTTCTGGTCGTTGCGACCAAGGGCGTCGACGGTAATACCAACAATGAGATGCGTGGTATTCTCAAGGAAAAGGGCATTCGTCTTGCGGTTGTCAAGAATGCGATGATGCGTCGTGCGATGGACAAGCTCGGTCGCAGTTCGTCGGTAGAGTTATTCACCAGCGGGCCGTGTACGGTTGCTTACGGCGGTGATAGCGTGGTAGACGTTGCCAAGGAGCTTGCGGTGTGGGTCAAGAAAACCGGCGCTGTCGAGGTTCGTGGCGCGTATGTCGACGGTGCCGCTCTCGGGACTGCGGCTGCGGAGCTTCTGGCGAAGATGAAGAGTCGCAGCGAGCTTCAGGGCGAGGTTTTGATGCTGGCTATGTCGCCGGGTCGTCGGGTTGCAGGAGCGATCGTCGGTCCTGGTGGTATCGTTGCCGGCTGTGTTAAGGGCCTGATCGAGAAGCTTGAAGATGCGGCGTAATTAGTCGCTGGCCACTATAATTTACAATTTACAATTGACGATTTACTATTAATTGTTGTGGGATGTTTGGTTTTTGATTGAGTTGATGTTGTTTTGCGGCTGTCCCCTTTTTGGGGTTAAACGAGACGGCGTAGTTTTGGCTACCGCAGGGCACAATAGATAAGAGGAGTTTCAATAATGGCAGACGAAGCAGTAGAAGCTAACGAGGCAGTAG
>DAOVVQ010000306.1 GCA_030637065.1 Planctomycetota bacterium | reverse complement strand
TATTTCATGCTGGATTCCCGCCTTCGCGGGAATGACAAAGCGCATGTGACACATGGCTACAGTGTTACAAATTTTCAAATTGAGGTGTTATTCGTGGATATGAGCAATACTGCCAAAGAGATCGATGCCGGTGGCGCCCGGAATGTCAGTGTCTGGGTGTGGGTACTCCTTGGCGTGGTGCTGCTGATCTCCACGAGTGTGCGGTTGCGACTTTTGGACGCTCCGTTAGAGCGGGATGAGGGTGAGTATGCCTATGCCGGCCAGCTCATTCTCGAGGGTGTCGCGCCGTACGGCCATGTATACAATATGAAGATGCCGGGCATTTATGCCGCGTATGCCCTGATACTTTCCGTGTTCGGGCACACCGCTTCGGGAATTCATCTGGGACTGGCGATCATAAACGCGGCGACGATCGTTCTTTTGTTCTTCCTGACGACCAGGATGTTCGGCCAGGTCGCCGGTCTTGTTGCAGGGTGCGCATTTGCGATACTCTCGTTAGGTCGGTGGGTCCAGGGTGTGTTTGCAAATGCCGAACATTTCGTGATATTTTTCGCATTGGCGGGCATTTTAATGCTGCTTGTGGCTGAGGAGAAACAGTGCCTGTATGCCCTGTTCATAGGGGCGATCCTCCTTGGGATCTGCGCGATCATGAAGCAGCACGGAGCGGTTTTCGTCCTTTTTGGTGCAATATATGTTTTCGTCTCTCAGCGCGCCGTCAAGCCTGCCGGCAACAAAAGGCTTTTTAGCTGGGTCGCTGTGTTCTCTGTCGGGGTGGTCATTCCTTTGTGTGTAACATGCCTGATCCTTTGGAGGGCGGGCGTCTTTGGGAAATTCTGGTTCTGGACATTCGATTATGCCAGCAAGTATGTCTCGGCTACTCCGTTCGAGGCGGGAGTATTCTATCTAAAAAGGCAGTTTATGCGACTTGCCGCTTCAGCCATTGGGCTCTGGGTCTTGGCTGGGGTCGGTCTGGCGGGACTTTTATGCTCTGCCAGGCTGGATAAAGCCCGCTTGTTTGCCGTCGGATTTGTCCTTTTTTCATTCCTTGCCGTTTGTCCGGGTCTCTATTTTCGGCCTCATTACTTTGTTCTCTTTTTGCCGGCGGTTGCCATGTCAGCCGGAGTCGGGGCTGTTTGCATCCGTAATTTGTGCGCTCGTATCAGGCCGGCTTTTCTTGCGGGTGCGATACCCGTCCTGCTCGTTGTTGCAGCGCCGGTTTACGCGATCCATCAGCAGAGGGCTTTGTTTTTCGGTATGACTCCTGACAGGGCGTCGAGATTTGTTTTTGGGCTTAATCCGTTTCCCGAGTCGGAAAGGATAGCCGAGTATATCAAGGAGCATTCGGAAAAGGACGATCGCATCGCGGTTCTCGGATCGGAGCCGCAACTGTATTTTTATTCGCAGAGGCGTTCGGCGACGGGCTATATTTATACTTATGCGTTGATGGAGGCCCATGATTATGCCCGTCAAATGCAAGAGGAGATGATCAGTGAGATCGAAGAGGCTGGGCCGGAGTTCATGGTACTTATCAATGTACCACTGTCATGGCTTATTCGTGATAATTCGGAAAAGAAGATATTCCAATGGTTCGAGGAGTATAAGCTGAAATATGATTGCGTGGGGGTGATAGATATGCTGAATCGCAATAACACGCTTTATTTGTGGGGGCCTGAGGTTATTGGGTACGAGCCTCAGTCGACGCATTGGATACAGGTCTTCCGGAGAAAGTCGGGTTAAGTACAAAGAGAGGTCTTATGAAGGCGTTTGTAACAGGCTCAGCCGGCTTTATCGGTTCGCATTTGTGTCAGCGATTGTTGCGGGACGGCTGGGAGGTTGTCGGGCTGGACAATTTTGATGACTTTTACAGTCCCGCCGTAAAGAGGGCGAATATCGCAGCCTGTCTGACCAATGACGGTTTCAGGCTTGTCGAAGGCGATATCCGCGATGTCGCCGTGGTCGAGGGTATACTGGCGGACGGCGGCGCCGATATTATCGTACACTTAGCGGCAAAGGCCGGCGTGCGACCTTCGATAGAGGATCCGGTGGGATATCAGGATGTCAATGTCGGCGGCACCGTGGTCATGCTGGAGGCGGCACGCAGGTTCGGCGTTGGTAAATTCGTGTTCGCATCGAGTTCGAGCGTTTACGGCAATAACGAAAAAGTTCCTTTTGTCGAGACTGACAACGTCGACTATCCCATCTCGCCTTATGCCGCGACGAAAAAGGCCGGCGAGCTTCTCTGCCACACGTTCAGCCACCTCTACGGGATCGACATGACGTGCCTGAGGTTCTTTACGGTTTACGGACCCAGGCAGAGGCCCGATCTGGCGATACACAAGTTTTCGCGTCTGATAGAGGCCGGTGAGCCGATCGATGTTTTCGGCGACGGCTCGATGCGTCGGGATTTTACTTATATTGACGATATAATTGACGGGATTGTCGCCGCAATGGACCGCATCGAAGGCTACGAGATCTATAATCTTGGCGAATCCCGTCCGGTTCGGCTCGACGAGCTAATCTGCCGGATTGAAGAGGCGTTGGGCAAGAAAGCGAAGATTAATCGCTTGCCTATGCAGCCGGGAGATGTTAAACAGACCTATGCCGATGTAACCAAGGCGGTCGAAAGGTTAGGCTATCAGCCGAAAACCGAGATCGAAGTGGGCCTGGCACGGTTTGCAGAGTGGCTTAAAAGCAGATAAAAAGACGAAAGCAAAAGGGTTTGACCTATGAAGAAGGCTCTTATTACGGGTATTACCGGGCAGGATGGTTCTTATCTTACCGAGCTGCTGCTTGATAAGGGATATGAGGTCTATGGTGTGATCCGGCGGAGTTCTTCGTTTCATACCGGCAGGATCGACCATCTCTATAAGGACCCGCACGAACCGCGGGCGCTTAAGCTGGTCTACGGCGATCTTACCGATGGCAGCGATCTGTCGGCGATGATGAACGATATCGAGCCGGATGAGGTCTATAATCTCGGGGCCCAAAGCCATGTTCGGGTCAGTTTCGACGTGCCGATCTATACCGCTGACGTCGATGCCCTGGGTACGCTTCGGCTGTTGGAGGCATTGCGTTCGATCAAGAAGCCGCCGAAATTCTATCAGGCCTCGAGCAGCGAGATGTTCGGGAAGGTTGCCGAGACTCCGCAGACGGAAAAGACGCCGTTTTATCCGCGAAGCCCCTACGGGTGCGCGAAGGTTTACAGCTTCTGGCAGACGGTCAATTACCGCGAGGCTTACGGCCTGTTCGCATGTAACGGGATATTGTTCAATCACGAATCGCCCAGGCGCGGCGAAACATTTGTTACACGCAAGATAACGCGGGCGGCAACGCGGATCAAACTGGGATTGCAGGAAAAGCTGTTTCTCGGCAATCTCGACGCCAAACGCGACTGGGGGTATGCCGGCGATTTTGTGGAAGCGATGTATCTGGTTCTCCAGCAGGACCAGCCGGACGATTATGTCATCGCAACCGGCGAAATGCATTCGGTTCGCGAGTTTCTCGACGAGGTATTCGGCATTCTTGAACTGGATTGGCACGACTATGTCGAGATCGATCCGAAGTATTACCGTCCGACAGAGGTCGACACCCTGTTAGGCGATGCCACAAAGGCAAAGAAAAAACTCGACTGGAAACCGAAAGTCGACTTTAAGGAATTGGCGCGGATGATGACCGATGCCGATATGAAACTGGCTGAAGAGGAAAAGATACTCAAAGACCACGGCAGGGGATGACTGTCCAGGGAGACACATGAGCGGATTTTTCGAGGATAGGACGATTGCGGTAACCGGTGGCGCCGGTTTTTTGGGCGGCTATGTTCTGGAAGGACTCAGGCGGCGTGGGTGCGGGAATATTTTTGTGCCGAAGATAGAGGACTATGACCTTGTCCGGCTCGATGATATAAAGAGGATGTACGACGACAGCGGCGCCGATATCGTGATTCACTTAGCCGCTGTAGTTGGCGGCATCGGGGCCAACCGCGAGCATCCGGGCGAGTTTTTCTATAAGAATCTGATAATGGGCATTCAACTCATCGAAGAAGGGCGACTTCGTAATATCGAGAAATTTGTCGCGATCGGTACGGTTTGTGCCTATCCCAAGTTTGCTCCCGTTCCGTTTAAGGAAGATGATATCTGGAACGGCTATCCTGAGGAGACGAACGCTCCTTATGGACTGGCCAAGAAGATGCTGCTTGCTCAGTCTCAGGCGTATCGGGCGGAGTACGGGTTTAATTCGATTTTTTTGGTGCCGGTAAATCTTTACGGGCCGGGTGATAATGTTAATCCAGAGAGCAGCCATG
>DAOVVQ010000348.1 GCA_030637065.1 Planctomycetota bacterium | reverse complement strand
GCTATTGCTTACGCAGTAGAGTTTGCCGTCGGCTGCGGTAATGGAGGCGAAGTACGGGTCATCGTCGGGCAGTTGGCCCTGCCATTTCTGCTGGCCGGTCTTTGCGTCGAGGCAGGTAACCATCCTGGCTCTCATTCCGTCGAGCACGTACAGGTTGCCGTTGTAGCAGGCCGGGGTCGTGCAGTCCGGGGCCGGCTCCTTAAATGTCCAGACGAGATGGTCTTCGGGGACGTTTCCGCTGCGGTACGGCTTGATGGCGTAGACGCCGCTGCCTCTTGGTTTGGCGCCGAAGATGAGGCCTTCGCCTGCGAGGACATTGGATACCAGTCGCCACCTGTCCTGCACGGCGTCCCTGTACTTGTAACGCCACAGTTCCTTTCCGGTTGCCGGGTCGTTGCTGGTGATGTAGTCCGCTCCGGCGTGGAGGATCTCTTTTCGTCCGCTGTTATCGAAGAGTATCGGCGATGTGTAGGCGTCGAACGACTCTTCTATGGTGTCGGAAGGGCGATTTTGCTTCCAGACATTTTTTCCGGTCGCTACATCGATGGCGAGCATGAACGAGTCGAGATTATCCTCTTTCGGCTCGCGGTAGGCCCGCGGTCTGCGGAGGACGGGGATGAAGAGCTTTCCGTCGTAGAGCAGCGGGCTTGAACTGTATCCGTATTTTTCGGAGATGTTTCCATATTCGGTCTCGATATTTCTGGACCAGACGATCTTACCCTTGTGGTCGAGGGCTGCGAGAGTTCCAGCGCCGTAGAGGAAATAGACGTTTTTGGCGTCGACAGCCGGTGAACATGTCGCCAGGTTGTTTCGCATTACGACGCGGTCGGAGCTGGCGACCTTTGTCTGCCACAGCTTTTTGCCGGTGGCGGCGTCGAAACAGAGGGCAAACAGGTCATCGCTGTCCTTCTCGGCGGAGTTTATGAACACCTTTCCGCCGACGATGATGGGTGTTGCCGAGCTTGGGCCCGGAAGAGCGGCGGTCCATGCTACGTTTTCGGTCTTGCTGAACGTTGCCGGCAGGTTGGTTTCGCCGGATGAACCGTCAAACGACGGCCCCCGCCAGTGCGGCCAGTCACCCGCAAGAGCCGGCAGGCTGAACATAAGAGTAATCGCGAGTACGAAAACAGATGTTTTATCTTTCATCAACCTTTCCCTTCGTATGAGTTTATCAGTAAGCAGACGGACGACCCATCAATCGGGATAGCCGTCCGGATTTTCGTTGTGCCACTTCCATGCGGTTTCCACTATCGTTTCCAGTTGCGGAAATTGCGTCTTCCAGCCCAATTCGCCGATCACCTTTGAGGCGTCCGCGGTCAGTACCGGCGGGTCGCCAGGCCTTCGATCGGTCTCGACGACGCTGAAATCCTTGCCCGAGACAGCTTTGACCACGTCGATCACCTGCCGGACGGAGTAGCCGGTTCCGTTGCCGAGATTGTAAACAAGTTCAGTCTCGTCATCGAGCCTGGCGAGTGCCAGAAGATGTGCCGAGCAGAGGTCCTGGATGTGGATGTAGTCCCTTACGCACGTGCCGTCATCGGTGGGGTAATCGGTTCCGAATATCTTGATGTCGGCCCTCTTGCCCATCGCGGCCTGGATGATCAGCGGGATGAGGTGCGTTTCGGGGCTGTGGTCCTCGCCTAAAGTACTGCCCGCTCCCGCTCCGGCGGCGTTGAAGTATCTAAGGGCTGCATAGCGAAGCTTACCGGTGGCTCTCTGGAATTGGCACATTCGCTCGACGGCCCATTTGCTCTCGCCGTAAGGGTTGATGGCCAGCTTGCGGGTGCCTTCGACGATGGGGATGTCTTGCGGAATGCCGTAAACCGCCGCTGTGCTGCTGAATACGAACTTTTCGACGCCGGCATCTTCCATGGCCGTCAGCAGATTCCGCGTGTTGCAGAAGTTGTTGTGGTAATATTTCAGGGGAAGCTCGACCGACTCGCCGGCCTCGATCAGGGCGGCAAAGTGCATGACAGCCTCGATCTTGTGTTTCCTGAAGGTCTCGACCAGCAGGTTGTAATCGGCCAGATCGCCGCGAACGAATTCCGCGTTCTTTACGGCGGTTTTGTGCCCTTTGGACAGGTTGTCAAATACGACGGGCTGATGGCCGCTTTTGGTCAGCATATCCGTCATGTTGCTTCCAATGTACCCGGCACCGCCGCAAACCAGCACTTTCATCTCAGGATCTTCCCTCAAGTTTTGCGATCTTTTCTTTTATTTTTCGCAGGATCTTCTGCTCGAGTGCCGGGTCAGGCCCCAGGTCTATCCATGTAAATTCGTTCGTTCGCGGCGACAGGCTCCGCAACGATCCGCTCTGGGTTGTGTACAAATTGGCTGCCTGGGAAAGGCCGACCAGTTCCGCTTCCACCATGGAAAATCGGCGAATTTGGACATCGCATTTCATCCGGACATTGGAACCATCCTGGACGATATCGAGCCATGCGGTCCGCTGAATGCTGTGTATATTCGCCTCAGCGGCATCTTCGGGCGAGGCGTTATCGGTTCGCCAGAATTCAAAGCCCTGTCCGCCCCTCAGCGGATGCGTTTTAATGTAGCCGCGGTCGACGTCGAACTTTTCGATGACGAAGTTCATCCTTGTAAGGACATCGTCGGCGACCTCCATCACGCGGGCCTTATCCATGACAGCCATCACAGACGGTTCAGTCGGGCCGATCTGCGTGGACCTGCTGCAACCGCCGAGCAAGCCGACTGAGACGATTAACATTGAATGTACAAATTTGCGTTTATTCATAATACCGATCTTTCGCACGAATTTATCGCTGCCAACTACGCTGGTCGGCTTTTCCCGCCCTGCTGGCGAGGTTTACCCGGCTTTGGGCCCTGCATCCGCCTTTCCGAGGGGTTGCGGACAGCGATTTTTACATTTTTTGCGTCTGCGGCGATTATATCGCGACCCAGCGGCGGCGGCAAGTGGCAAGTTTGGCTTTTTTTGGGGCCGATGCGGGCGGTTAAAGGTATCCTGCGACAGGTGCCGATATTGAAGAATGCCCGCAGGTCGGCCTGT
>DAOVVQ010000235.1 GCA_030637065.1 Planctomycetota bacterium | reverse complement strand
TGACAGGACTTTTGGCCTGCTTCAGCCAACACCCCAACCAAGCCCTCCGACAAACCATGCCGCCTGGCTATGGCTCTATTGTTGTGGAGGAAAAACAACATTGTCATGTGAAGTCACCCTGTTTTTCAGGGAACCCACTTAAGCCGGCTTTGATAAACCGCATCAATGCTGCCATGTGGCCGATCACGCAAATTGTCAAATCAGCCATCTGTGTAGTTGAAATGGCGCAACGTGCCTGTTATAATAGATTTACAATTTTGGCCGCATGGTCGCGGCTGGGCCGATTAACTGTCGAGGTACAATGAACCAGACACCGCAGGAAAAAAAAACCATGCCGTGGTGGCGCCGTTTACTATTAGCGGCGATCCTGCTGGCAATGGTTGTTACGTTTACCGTGATAGGCCTGAACTATCATGCCGGCAAATTGCTTGGCGATGAGGTCATAAAAATCAGCAACGCCGGCGAACCTCTCAGCTTCTCGGACCTGGATAGAGCAGAGGCAGTTATCGACAAAAACAAAGATGCCGCCGCCTACTATCAAAAGGCCTTGACTGGTATTGATCCGGACAGCCTCGAAGGCCTCAAGAGTGTCAATGGGTTCTACCGCAAGAATATGCACTCTCTGCCGCCAAGCCAGTTCCCGAAGGACCTCAGGGATCAGGTCGTTCAACAGATGGCGCCCCTTAGAATGACTCTGGTAATGGTTGACCAGGCATCGACACTGCCCATGTCGACCTTCGATCTCGATCTCAAAGAGGGAAGGGAGCCATTCCAGCAAAAGCTGACGAATGCCCAGACAATAACATTGCTGTTATCATTGCGAACACTCGAGATAATCCTCGATGGCCGCAGCGATATCGCAGCGGAATCAGCTATAATTATGTTGAAGACGGCAAGGATATACGACAGCTATCCGACTATCACGATGAGCAAAGAGAAGACAGTCTGCCTCGGGCTCGTCTGCGATGATATAAAACTGCTGCTGGAACTGACACATCCCTCCGATAATAAGCTCAAGAAGGTGCAGGACACCCTGACCGAATCGGTCGCGGATGACGCCTTTGCAAACATGCTTCTGGCCGAAAGAGTCTATTATGCCGAATTTACCAGAAACATGGTACCGCAAAAGATCGCCGATGCCGTGTTCGGAGCAACCGAACCCTCTCTACAGGATCGTTTCCAGGTACCATCGTCCTTTCTGGCCCGTTTTCGCATGAGAAAAAGAGTCACGAACATTCTGTGGGATTTGTCACAATTGATAGGCATTTCCCGTCAACCATGGCCCGATGTCCTTGATACCACAATACGGTTGGCTAAGAATGCAAAAACCTCACACGTACTCCTTTCAAGGGGACAGGGCTATGTGGAGTTGGTGGCGAGAAATCATGTAGCCGTCCGCTGTACGGCATTGGCTGTCGCTATCGAACGTTATCGCAGGGACCACGAAGACCTACCCGACACACTGGATGAGCTTGTGGGCGATTATGTCGAGTCGATCGGCCAGGACCCTTATACCGGAGGCAGCCTTTTGTACCACCGGGACGATGACGGTTATGTTGTCTACAGTGCCGGCATCAATCGTATCGATGACCGTGGGGCAATAACCCCCGACGCCGGCGAGAAATCTGCACGCGACCGCGGAGTGAGGATATCCTTTCGTGACAGTGCAGCCGGCAGCACAGATGCGAAACCCGAAACCGCTACAGACCACCTGGCCCCATTAAACCCTTAGCCTCATTAGCCCCGAAGCCCGGATAATACCGCCATCCGCCGATATCAGCTACGTGTCCCGCAGAGTCGCTGATGGTTTATCGATGAAACAAGTTGCGGCAGTTCCGCTATCCGGTCGATTTTCGCGACGCCGGCGGGCACCTTCTTGCCTTCGTTGGTGTACGCGGTCTTTAGTACCGGCGTCATGCCCGCCCCAGTGGAACCGTTTACATCCTTATCTATCCTGTCGCCGACGTAGATGATTTCCGCCGGCTGACAACCGACCCGCCCAGCCGCCTCGATAAAGATCCGCCTGTCGGGCTTGCGAAACTCGAATTGGTACGAATACATGCGGACCTCGAAGAAATCCAGCACACCTTCCCTGACCAGATGCTCCTCCAGCGAGTCGGCATTTACAAACGTGTTCGATACGATCGCAAGTTTCAGACCCGCATCCCGCAGTTCAGTAAGCGTTTGAGCCAGCGTCGGCTCGACATTCGCGATCTCGCAGAGCGGCTCATACCACAGCCAGTTCATCTGCCGCCACTGCTCCTCCGTAAGATCGAAACCCTTCTTTTCGCCGTAGGCCCTCAGCACCGCACGCGAATCGAAGTCGTTGCCCGTGATATCGCTGAGAAAGGCCCTCATACGCAGACTGCCCAGACTTCGCCACAGATAGCGAGTGTATGGCCCGACCGGCTGACCCTCTTGCCGGAGAAATTCGTACGAGCGACGTGCCGCCTCTTTAAATAGCGCCCCCCTATCGACCCTGCCGAAGTTCAGCAGCGTCTCGCCAAGGTCAAAAATGACAGCTTTGATTTCGTGACTGGCCAATACTCATTACCCTAACGGCCCAAGGTCAAATTAACGGCGGCAGATCGTCACCGAAGGCCTCGATTATCCACGCGTCCATCTCCTCGTTGCTGATAGCCGAGACACGCTCGGCGGCATACTCTACGTCAATCTTGTCCTTGATCATGATCACGCGAGGGTCGTGCTTGGCAATGTCAATGTCGTATTTGTCCTCGATAAAGTGCTTGATCCCCGCTGCTCCGCTCTTGTCGGTAATGGCAACGCCAACGGGACGATTCAAAAGCTTCTTCGTATCGAAGCAGTTATATATCTCCTCGTTCTTCAGGAGACCGTCGGCATGTATACCGGCACGCGTGACGTTGAAATTCTTGCCGACGAGCGGATAGTTGCCCTGAAGGCTAAAGCCCAACTCCTTCGCCGCATAGTCCGCCAGTTCCGTCATCACACTGTAATTGATCCTGGAGTCGGTACCCTTTATCTGGGCATGCTCGATAACCATCGCCTCCAGCGGCGGATTGCCCGTTCGCTCGCCGACACCGAAGATCGAACAGTTCGCCGCACAGCATCCATAAAGCCACGCCGCTGCGGCGCTTGTCTGAACCTTGTGCAGGTCGTTGTGCCCGTGCCATTCGAGCCACTCGCCGGGAACACCGATCTCTCGCAGCCCGGCAACGAGTTTCGGAACACTTCGCGGAAGGGTCGATTCCGCGTATGGAACGGCAAAGCCCAATGTGTCGCAAAGCCTTATCTTTACCGGCGAATCGTACTGCCGGGCAAGAGCCATCAGTTGATCGGCGAACGGCACGACAACACCGTCGAAATCGGCGCGGGTAACGTCCTCAAAATGACACCGGGGGATAATTCCGGCATCGAGGGCGGCCTTGACGACATCGAGATACGCGTTGATCGCCTGCGCGCGCGTTTTACGCAGCTTCAGGAAGATGTGATAATCGCTGGCAGACGTAAGGATCCCCGTCTCAGCCAGTTCCATTTGCTTAACGAGCCTGAAATCCGCGGCGACCGCCCGAATCCATCCCGTGATCTGCGGAAATTCGTAGCCCCGCGCCTTGCACAGTTCAACTGCTTCGCGATCCCGCTTGGAGTACAGGAAAAACTCACACTGGCGAATCAGACCGGTGCCGTTGTCGATCTCATGCAGAAAATCGTAGATTCGCAGTATCTGCTGGGGCGTATATGGCGGACGGGCCTGCTGACCGTCGCGGAACGTCGTGTCCGTGATCCAGATATCCTCCGGGATCTCCATCGGGACAGCCGAACCGTCAAAGTCGACCTTCGGGAACTCAGTATAGGGAAAGACCTCGCGAAAAAGGTTCGGTCTCTCAACATCCGCTAAACTATAATTTTTTTCTTCCATAGCATTTCTCCATTTTCTTTCGTGGCAACTCTTTATCTAAGTTGGCATATTTAGTCTATTATTAAGCCTGCTTCCTAATATAAGGGCTGACATCCAACCCACATCGGCCCAACGATCCGGCCCTCCCTTGCCGCCTGACAACCGCTGCGCCGCGGATCGATCCATCGCCTTCGGCGGTCATTTCTACCATTAGCCGAGGTGGGAGTCGAACCCACACGCCCTTGCGGGCAGGGGATTTTAAGTCCCCAGCGTCTGCCATTCCGCCACTCGGCCGAGACCCATAAGGCTTTCCCTGCTAACGACTTACGGCTTAGCGGCTATATTGCAGCTTTCTGCCTGTCGTCCGGCTATTGCCCAGGCGTTCCACCACCGGCACCCCGCTGGTCAGGAGGGTATTTGTAGTATGCTCCCGTCCAAACACCTATTGTAACGATGCTGGTAGCGTTTGCAAGGTCTTTTTTGGTTTGAGCGGCTCGATTTAACAACCATTTGCAGATATTACACATCTTGTTTAATTCGCCACTTTCAAGTCGAAATCAGGAAAATTCTGATTGTCAGCCAGCCAAGTCGTTTTATATAATGAAAATTGAGAAGCGGTTTCGAACCGACAAACAATAAACAGGGGCGATCTTGAAAGGGGCAGACAATGAATATCAAGACGATTGTTGTGTGGATGCTGTGTGCAGGTGTTTTGTGTGGTTTTGCCGGGTGTAAGGGCGGATCGAGTGCCGATGAAGGCACACCCTTAGCCGAGGTCCAGACCGAAGCACAGGGAATGGACACAGATCAGTTAAAGGATATGGCGCTGAAATACAAGGATGCGATTCTGGCTAAGAAGGACGAAATGACCGGGGTAGCCGACCAGCTCAAGGAGATTCCCATAGCCGAGATGTTAGGCGAGGAAGCCAAAAGCCTCCAGACTGAGATCGAAACGTTAGGCCAGTCGGTTCAGGCACTGACAGAACGGTTCCAGGTCTATTACAACAAACTCGTAGAAATGAAAGGCGACGTCAGCGGACTGGAACCGTAGACGTAACTGAAACTGTAGATATCACCGGGCAGGAACTGTAACTGTTTAGCTACAGTTCCACTGATGGGGCTACCTTGGCATCGTCTGCTGCCAAACCTTCGCCAGCCCTTTCGTAGCCGCCTCCGAGTCGCGGCCAATAGTACCAGGCGTGAATATCTCCACGCTGTACTTCGATTTCGAGCCTCTCACGCCCATCAGGAGCAGGCTCGACTCAACCTCTGGGTTCAGTGCAGCGGCAATTTGCCGGCTTGTGAACATACCCGATGCCAAACTGTCCACACCAGCCGTCTTTCCCGCCGATATCCAGGGCGAGCTGTTCAGCAGTCGGTCCCACCGAATCGTAGCGGCAATGCCGCCTGGCCGGTCATGGGAACCATCACAATCCTCTATCGTCGGCTCGAAGATCCTGAAATACCGGGCGAACGCCGGCGCTGACCCCGGCCGACTATACCCTGTACTTGTCTGTATAAGCGCCATGGCCTGGCACGGAATTACCAGCAATGCCACCAGTGCAAATAACGTGGTCCTGTTCATGTGTTGCCCCCATTTTCGTTTTCGCTTAGCAGTACGCCCGCTGCACCCGACCATGCACCTGCAAAGCCGCACCCAGCAAGCACTCGCATCAAGATAACCCTACGCCATGACCAAAATTATTAACGCAAAAAGACACGGCGGAATTACCAACATCGCTCTGTTCAGTTCCATGATCTACCCCCTAACAGACGTTAACAAAGTTCAGCAGCTTTTACCTGTACAGTACCTGCTGCTGCGTACAATGCGCACAATCCCGGCAAGCGGATAACCTTAAAAACTCAACGTTGCGCAAAAACTTCACACCCCCAATTCATAGTGTTACCGCATTATATCAAAACCCCCGAATCAAGTCAACCCGAAGGGCCGCTCCAGACCCAAAATCGACCCAAAACGCCCCTGCCAAGCCCTAAACAGCAATATTATCGGCCAAAGGCCAATCTTTTTAAGGATGAAAATCGCGTGAAAACAGCATGAAAATCACCCCTGCGCCCCCGAAAATAGCCCCGTAAAACCGCCCCTGCACAGCACAGTGCATTCGCCCATCAAATTGGGTGGTCCCGGCGCACCGGGATTTGGCGAAGCCAAACCGATGGTGAGCGCCAATGTGCATACGCCCATCGGTCCCGATAAATCGGGACACGCTGCCACCCTTGCTG
>DAOVVQ010000299.1 GCA_030637065.1 Planctomycetota bacterium | reverse complement strand
TCGACCGGTAAGCCCAAGGGCGTTGTGCATACGACGGGCGGATACCTTCTGCATACGGCTTTGACGCATAAGACGGTTTTCAATATTCACGACGACGACGTTTACTGGTGTACAGCCGATATCGGGTGGGTGACCGGGCATAGTTATATCGTTTACGGGCCGTTGGCTAACGGTTCTACATCGCTGATGTTCGAGGGTGTGCCGACGTATCCGGATGCGGGGCGGTTCTGGCAGATTTGCGATAAATTCGGCGTGACGGTGTTTTATACGGCACCGACGGCGATCCGGGCCCTGATGAGGCATGGCGACGAGTGGCCGGCGAAGTATAAGCTGGATTCGCTGCGGATCTTAGGTTCGGTCGGCGAGCCGATCAACCCCGAGGCGTGGATGTGGTATTACGAAAAGATCGGGCGCAATCGCTGCCCGATAGTCGATACGTGGTGGCAGACCGAAACGGGCGGGTTTATGATCACTCCGCTTCCGGGTGCCCATACGCTCAAGCCCGGCAGTGCATCGCGTCCGTTCTTCGGCGTCGATACGGTGATTCTGCGTGACGATGGCAGCGAGTGCGATGTCAACGAAGGCGGCAAGCTGTGCATTCGCAAGCCGTGGCCGGGTATGATGCGAACGATGTGGGGCGACCACGATCGGTTCATTGAGACGTACTTTACGATGTACGATGACATTTATTTTGCCGGTGACGGATGCCGGATCGATCCCGACGGCGATTACTGGCTGATGGGCCGCATCGACGATGTGGTTAATGTTTCCGGGCACAGGATCGGGACCGCCGAGGTTGAAAGCGCTCTCGTCAGCCACAAGAAGGTGGCCGAGGCCGCGGTGACACCCGTGCCGCACGAGATCAAGGGGCAGGGGCTTTATGCGTATGTAACGGTGGTTAACGGCGTCGAGGAGACGGACGAGTTGAAGAAGGAACTGGTCAAGCACGTTCGCTCGGAGATCGGGCCGATCGCGACTCCCGAGGCGATCCAGTTTGCTCCCATGCTGCCCAAGACGCGTTCCGGGAAGATCATGCGGCGAATTCTCCGCAAGATAGCCGAGAAGGATACAGATAATCTTGGCGACATCTCGACGTTGGCCGATCCGGGCGTAGTCGAAAAGCTCATCGCCAATAGAGGTTAGCTGACAATTATCAACAATTGGGCTGGGCGTATAAAAAATGCGTCCAGCCCGTTCTTAATTTCAAAGAGTCCTAAAATACACAGAGTCCAAATTACGAAGAGTCCGAAATGAATGCACAGACGGAGTTGAAGCCGGAATATAAAAATCTTGGTTGGCGCAATACCTTTGCGGGTATGGGTATCAATCTTGCACTTGGCATCCTTTATACGTGGAGCGTTATCAGTAAGGGCGTGCCCGAGGATTGGGGCTGGAGCGAGACGGACAAGTCGCTGCCTTATATGATCGCGTGCCTGATCTTTTCTCTGGTGATGGTCCCAGCCGGCAGGATGCAGGACAAGATCGGTCCGCGGATTGTCGCAAGCGTCGGAGGCGTGCTTGTGGGTCTCGGGTTTCTGATGGCGAGCATGACCACGTCGTCTGTCGGCTTCATTATCGGTTTTGGTATTATGGCCGGTGCCGGTATCGGGTGCGGTTATGCTTCTGCGACGCCGCCTTCGGTAAAGTGGTTTCCGCCGGCGAAGACGGGGATGATCGCCGGGATCGTAGTTTCCGGGTTCGGTTTGGCTTCTGTTTATGCAGCTCCGCTGGCAAAGTGGCTCACGGCGACTTACGGCGTTGCGAATATGATGCGGATATTCGGGATTGCGTTTACGGTGGTGGTAGTCGGCCTTGCGCAGCTTCTGAAGGCTCCGCACAAGGTCTTGCAGTTCATCGAGGATCTGGGCAGTGTCGGCGCTATCAAGGCCAAGGCCCAGGCCAATGAGGAGCATCCTCCGGCGAAGAAGGAAGATTTTACGCCTAAGGAGATGCTCAAGACGCCTCAGTTTTATATGCTATGGTTTATGTATGCCTGCGGGGCTGGGGCGGGACTGATGATCATCTCCAAGCTCGCAGCCATTGCCGGAACGCAGGTCGGTATAACGTTGGGCTTTATCCTCGTCGCGGTCTTGGCTATCGGCAACGGCGGCGGACGTGTCGTCGCCGGAATGCTGAGCGATAAGATCGGGCGAAAGGCCACCATGCTGATTTGCTTTATCGGTCAGGCTGTGCTCATCCTGCTGTTGGGTGTAGCCAAAGGCGATAATGTCTTAGGGACGGTTCCTGCGATGGCGCTTATTTCGGCGCTGATCGGGGCCAACTACGGCGCGAACCTGTCGCTGTTCCCGTCGATTACCAAGGACTTCTACGGATTGCGTAATTTCGGTGTCAACTACGGCCTGGTCTTTACATCGTGGGGAGTTGGCGGGTTTATGTTGGCGTTTCTTGCCGGTAAGATGTATGACATTCATCAGACGTTCTCGATCGCGTACTACGGTGCGTCCGGGCTGTTGGTATTGGCTGCGGCGATGGTGTTCTTTGTAAAGGCGCCGGATATGCCCGCTGCCGAACGAGTCAAAAAGCCGGGTATCATCATCAGCGAAGATGGCGAAGCAAAACAGTAACAGGGCTTGCGGGATATCAACGTGAGACGATCAAGGCGGGCCGGGGGGCTGGCTCATTTACAGTTCTGTAATGCCGTCCGTGCAGCATGGGTAACAAAGTTACCCATCCTACGCGCTCGAATAGCACCCATCCACCTCGGCTATGCCTCGGTGGTTGCCATCCGTCGCAATATTCATCTGGGACCGGTATTACTTTGTCATTCCCGCGAAGGCGGGAATCCAGCATAAAGCAGCATCCGCCAACCTGTCTCGCCGTAGCCTTGGCGAAGGTGGAAGGCGGATTCCTGTCTGATCACAGCCCGTGTATGGGGAAGAGCGTCTCTCTGGCCTGGTTCAGGGTTATATTCAGGATCTGGTCGACCGCTATCTGTTGAGACTGGCTGATGGGGAGCGGCTCGTCTCTTAGGTCCTTAGCTGGTGCGCCGCACAGGGCGGTGAATGCCAGTGACCATGCCCTCACGGTGTTTTCGATGTTGTAGCCTCCTCCGCCTGTTGCGAGGATCGGTTTGCCAAAGGTCAGCAGCTCTGCGATGATATCGGCGTAAAGGTTGTTTGTCAGCATCAGGCTGGCCAGGGGGTCGTCCTCGAGGGCATCGGCTCCTATTTCCATTGCAAAGACGTCCGGGGCGAAGGCCTCTATCAGCGGCAATACCACCGTTCGGAAGGCTCTCATGTAGGCCTGGTCGCCGGTTTCCGGGGGCAGCGGCAGGTTTATGCTAAAACCTTTGCCGTCGCCAATGCCGATCTCGCCGACAAAGCCGGTGCCCGGAAAGAGCGTATCGCCGCTCTGGTGCATCGATACGGTCATCACATCGCTTCTGTCGTAGAAGGCCTCCTGAACTCCGTCGCCGTGGTGAACGTCTACGTCGAGGTAGAGTACCTTTTTGCCGGCCTTAGCCAACGTCATGCACCCGAGGACCTGGTCATTTATGTAGCAAAAGCCCGATGCCCGGCTTGCATGTGCGTGGTGGAGCCCGCCGGTGGGATTAAAGGCGATTTGCGTTTCGCCGGCGATAATTTTTTGCGCACCCAAAATAGTAGCCCCAGCCGCAAGAGCCCCGTAGTCGTACATCCCGGCAAAAATAGGGCAGTCGCCGGTCCCCAGGCCCATATAGAAGATGTCAGGGGAGTATTTTCCATCCTGACCTTCCTGGAGGGCAGAGAGGTACTCTTTCGTGTGGAACTGTTCGAGCTGGGCCCTGGTTGCCGGTTCAGGAGCGATTTCGGCAATGCCGGCCCCGGTGAGCAGCCCTTTGGAATCCAGCAGTTTTCTGACAAGCCCCGGACGCGAGGTATTAAACGGACAACTCGCCGGATACGGCAAAGACTCGAACTTATCCGAATATATGAATACCTTTTGCATCGCCAATCACCTTTCGTCTTTGACTTTACACCAAAGTAACCACGTTTTAGGCGAAAATACAAGGTTTTTTGGTGGCGAGAGGTGTTTTTGTCGGATGAGGGCGGGGAAAGGGTTTACAAAAGGCTGGCGAGACGCTAATATATCGGGTCCGTTGCCGATGTAGCTCAATGGTAGAGCACAGCTTTCGTAAAGCTGAGGTTGAGGGTTCGACTCCCTCCATCGGCCTTGTGGGTACTGAAGAAAAATACAATTCGCTCAAGAGGCTGATCGAGGGGCTGGGCAGAGTGGTTATCGCTTATTCCGGCGGCGTGGAAAGTACGTTTTTGCTCAAGGCGGCTGTCGAGGCGCTTGGGGCGGAGAGTGTGCTTGCCTGCATCAGCATCAGTGGATCGCTCGCCCAGAGCCAGTACGACCAGGCTATGCGGATGGCTAAGGATATCGGCGCGACGGTTCGGCAGGTTCAGGTCCATGAACTTGATGACGCCGGGTATCGCGACAATAAGG
>DAOVVQ010000135.1 GCA_030637065.1 Planctomycetota bacterium | reverse complement strand
CTCGTCCCGTCCGGGCGAACCGTCCACAAAGCCTGAGCGTCGCCGAAGTTGCGGTCGACATATTCCCACCGGTCATAAAGGATCCGCCCGTCGGCCAGAACCGAGCTGTGTCCCTCGAAGAGCGTACTCTTGCCGATCTGGGGAATGTTGGCGCCATCGGCATCCATACGAAAAAGGTTCGCCATGATATGCCGGTTGCACATGCAGTACTTCGGCTCCCTCGTCGAAGAAAAAACGATCCCGCCGTCCGGAAGATAGACCGGATCGATATCCGACACCCCACCGCCGAAAGTAAGTTGCTTAAGATCGCCCCCATCGGCATCGATCTCATAGATATGATAGTCGTCGGCGATATCGCGACGCATCGAAAAGACGATCTTTCTACCATCGAACGACACCTCAGGGTCGCGAATCACACCGTCCACCGCCTCAAGCAGCGTCTTTACCCGCCATTGTCCCGCACCCGCTGCCGCACCATCGCCCCATCCCCCCAGCCGCATAACCTTAAGCGCACCGGGCCCCTCGAATTTCTCCGTATTGATCTCATCCGTCTGAAAGAGAGTCGCCGTATTATGATGGTCCTTTTCGTACTGATTCCGCACCACAAAAACGATCGCGTCATTGCCGACAAGCGGATTGGCAAAGAGCGCCCGCCGCTGCAAACTGACAAGACGCTTATAAACCTCATCTCTCGCCCCAGCCCCCCCAGCCTTCGCCGATGCAAAGTCCCTCTCGATCACCGAAAGCTCCGCTAAAATCTCACGCGAATCAGGATATTCGGCCCCGAACACAGCCACCAGATCATTTACCGCCGCCCGCAAACTCTCAGGACCACTTTGGCCGGGCCCATCGCCCAGCCCAGACCTGGCCGCCGAGCCCTCCGCCCGACTTACAGCAAAACTCAAGCAGAACACAACAAAAACAAAAGCCGCAAAATTACCCAAAAGCCGCCTCAAGACGCTAAGCTCCCTTGCTCTCAACCATAACAGCCTGCAATCCACGATCGGCATAACCTTCCCGCCACCCCCAACACCCCGCGAAATGCGTGATTTCATGGATATTTTGATGTGGAGTTATACAAGATCCTTTTTCAATAGCCCCTTAGCCGAACATGCCGGATGACATCTCCTGACTTGATAGAGGTACCATTGCTGCACCCGGTCACATTGCAGAAAGAAATTGCATTATTAAAATCGAGTTGGGGTGTCAAACCGACAGCAACCATGTCCGCATCGGGCTTGCAACTGCAGTTGACCAGCTTGCCAAAAATAACACCACAATGGGGGCAGTATAATTCGTCTTTTACCCCGTCTTCCAGTTCTCCAGAGAGAATGATCTTGTCAAAATCACCCTCGATCGCCGAAAGAATAAACTCGCCTTCCATACCCGGACGCATGAATCGAATCCGCAAGCCCGCAACGCCGTTTATCTTCTGCTCCTTGTCAATAATATTGCAGCCGTTAGGACAGTATGCATCCGTTATAACATACCGCACCTTCTCCTCCTCCGACTCTGGCGTGCCCTTTTTCCGCTGACCAAGAGGAATGATCAATTTCCCGTCTTTACCGAATCGTTTCATCTGCAATCCACTTCCTTCTGACTTTTACCATTAAACACACACGTATTACCGTACAGCATTGATGATCTTACCAAAATAAACGTGAACCGTCAAGATTCAAAACCCCCCAAACCGCTCTTGCTCGCCATAATGGTCGTTTTTCGTATGATTTTGACCTAATTGCGCGATTTACTGTCGTTTTCTGGTGATCTTTGCGCCGACAGCGTTAAGTTTTCGCTCGATCCGTTCGTATCCGCGGTCGATATGGTACACGCGGTTAACCACCGTCGTCCCCTCCGCTGCCAGCCCGGCGAGCACCAGTGCCGCCGACGCCCGCAAGTCCGACGCCATCACCGGCGCCGCGATGAGCTTGTCAACCCCGGCAACGATAACGCTGGGCCCCTCCTTGCGAAGCCGCGCCGCCATCCGGTTCATCTCGGCAACATGCATAAACCGGTCCGGGAATATCTTCTCGGTTATCACGCTATTACCGTCAGCTAATGCCAGCAGGGCCATTAGCTGTGCCTGCAAGTCGGTCGGAAAGCCCGGATACGGCTGAGTCGTAATGTCTGCGGTCTTTAGCTCGCCGCTGCGGCTAACGATACAGCCGTCCTCGGTCGCCTCGATATCGACGCCGATCCGCTCAAGGCAGTCAACCACGGCGGACATAGCCTCGACGTCGCAGTTCGTAAGCTCAAGCCTCCCCGAAGTGATCGCCGCAGCGACCATAAACGTCCCAGCCTCGATCCGGTCGCCGATTACCTTGTACTCGACGCCGCTGAGCCGGTCGACGCCGTCGATGACCAGTCGCGGTGAGCCGATCCCGCTGATCTTGGCGCCCATTTCGTTGAGGCAGTTGGCCAGGTCGGTAATCTCCGGCTCGCAGGCTGCGGACTCGATAATGGTCCGGCCTTTGGCCAGTGTGGCTGCCGAGAGTATGTTGGCGGTGCCCAGGACGGTCGAGCCGAAGGGTCCGCCGAGGAATATCCGCTTGCCGGTGAGTCCGTTGGGCGCAACGGCTACGATATTGCCGTTGTCGAGGTGGATTTTGGCCCCGAGTTCGGTCAGTCCGCGGATGTGGATATCGACGGGTCTGTCGCCGATCGCACAGCCGCCTGGCATCGAGACCTCCGCTCGACCGCAACGGGCCAGAAGGGGGCCAAGGATGCAGATGCTCGCCCGCATCCGGCGGACGATGTCGTATTCACCCACCGGATTGTCGATATTACTGGTATCAATTGCGATGTCGCCGTTGTCTTCGCGGTTGACCTCGGCTCCGAGGCCCTTTAACAGCAGTGCCATAACGGCGATATCAGCCAGGCGGGGCGATTGTTTGATTACGGAGCGTCCGGGTGCGAGCAGCGTCGCTGCCATGATCGGCAAAGTGGCGTTTTTTGACCCGCTAACACGAAGTCCGCCCGATAGTTTAACCGGCCCTTCGATGCTGAATATATCCATTGCCATACTCCTTTACGCCTGCTTTCTGCCGCATTTACGCCCTACTTTGGTCACGTTTACGCCCGATTTTAGTACGTTTGCGTCTGATTTTTGTGGCGTTCGTTATCTTTTTACCCATTTTCCTTGCAAAAGGCCCAATGTAATTGAAACGTTGGCGACTTTCAAGTCCTGGCAGGCTGTCTGGGAAAAACGGTTGCAATAAACGCCTCTTGCATGTAGATTATCAGGACAAACGACCATTTTCAGGAGCATGACAAATTTCAGGAGCATGACAAATGAAGCAAATTGCCGCGAATCCGGTTTCACTCGTACTAATCCTCTTTATTGCTGTCTCTGCGGCCCCTTTGGCGGTTGCTGGGAGCGATTATCTTTCGCCGCTGGCGATTGTCGCTGATGTTGGCGGGGCGACGCTCTATATCGCCGAGGTTACTGCCCACCAAATCGCCGTTTTCGACCCAGCCGAACAAAAGGTGGTCGGGACGATTTCGCTGCCTGGTTCGCCTACCGGGTTGGTATTGTCGCCTGACGGGACTAAGTTGTATGTAACCGGCGACGCTGCCAAAGGCGAGGTGTACATTATTGATACCGCCAGCGCGAAGGTGGCTGGGAGTATTGCGGTTGGCAACGGTCCGGCTGGGCCTGCTGTCAGTCCCGATGGCAAGACGCTCTATGTGTGCAACCAGTTCGATAATGATGTTTCGGTGGTCGACCTTGCTGCGGGTAAGGAGAGCGGACGGATATCCGGCGCCAGTCAGCCGGTGGCTGCGGCGGTTACTCCGGACGGCAGGCATCTGCTGATCGCCGATCTTGTGCCGAACGGTTCGGCGGATACTAATTATACGGCTTCGAAGGTTACCATTGTCGAGACGGCGGGTAACAAGGTCATTGCCGAGATCGGTCTCTTGAATGGCTCGACCGGGCTTCGACAGTTCGCTGTTACGCCTGACAGCAAATTCGCTTATGTTACGCACATCCTGGGGCGGTATCAGCTTCCGACGACGCAGCTTGAGCGTGGGTGGATGAATACCAATGCTCTTAGCATTATCGATATTGAAAATGGCAAGCTGTTTAATACTGTTCTGTTAGATGATGTGGATCTGGGCGCTGCTAATCCGTGGGCGGTCGTGCTTACCGATGACGCCGAATATATCTGCGTTACTCATGCCGGGACCCATGAACTCAGCGTCATCGACCGGGCTGGGCTGCATGAAAAGCTCGACAAGATCGAGGCGGGCGAGAAGGTCTCCAACGTCTCAGCCAAACCCGAGGACGTTCCCAACGACCTTTCGTTTCTGGTGGACCTTCGCAGGAGGATCAAGCTGACCGGTAACGGACCTCGCGGTCTGGCGGTGATCGGCACGAAGGCGTGGGCTGCGGAGTATTTTACCGATACGCTGTCCGTTGTCGATATCGATCCGGATATCCATCCCAAGCCGCGATCGATCGCCCTGGGCAAGTCGGCAGCGGTTACCGATGTTCGCAAGGGTGAGATGTATTTTCACGATGCGACGCTGTGCTTTCAGAAGTGGCAGAGCTGTTCGAGCTGCCATCCGTCCGAGAGCCGGCCCGATGGGCTTAACTGGGACCTCATGAACGACGGCATCGGCAACCCGAACAATGCGAAATCCCTGGTACTGGCGCATAAGACGCCGCCTGCGATGATTACGGGCGTTCGCGAAAGTGCCGAGTTGGCTGTGCGAGCCGGTATCAGGCACATCCAGTTCGCCGTAAGGCCCGAAGCGGACGCTGTGGCGATCGATGAGTATCTGAAATCTCTAAAACCCCGGCAGAGCCCACATCTCGTTGAGAGGGGGTTTTTCCGCAAGAAACCCGGTCTAAGCAAGTCCGCTGAGAAGGGCAAGAAGCTCTTCGAGAAGACCGGCTGTGCAACGTGCCACCCGGCGCCTTTGTATACCGATCTGAAAAAGCACAACGTCGGAAGCGCTGACGAAGATGCGCGGGACACGGTTTTCGACACACCAACGCTGGTGGAGACATGGCGGACGGGGCCGTATCTTTTCAACGGAAAGGCCGCGACCATCGTAGATGTGTTGACTACGTTTAACAAAGACGACAAGCACGGAAGGACCTCGGACCTGTCAGACAAGGAGATCGCAGACCTGGCCGAGTTCGTACTCTCGCAATAATCGCAAATTGAGATTTATAGAAGGGCATGGTTTGGACCAAGTACCGGACACGAGCGGAAAAGGTGTCTGACCCCCTTTAATTCTCGGGCTGTGATAATCTGGGATATCGATTTGAATCTGTGAAATCTGCGTAATCAGCGATTAAGCTAAACAGCGTGGGCCAAGGCCCACCCTACAGGCTTCGCGGGAATGTCAAGGTGCAAGTATTCAATTACTGGTGCGAATTTTTTTTGGAATTGGTATAAGAGGAGACTTTGATATGGCTGGAACGGATAATGTGAGGCGGGCTCTCAATCGGCGCGGTTTTGTGATTTGTTTTGTTGTTGTTTGTGTTGCTGGTGTTTCGGTGTTGGCGGCTGGCGGGGGTTATAATACTACGCTTTGGTATTCTCAACCTGCTGAGTTGTGGAGTGAGGCTTTGCCTGTTGGTAATGGGCGGCTGGGGGCTATGGTCTTTGGCGGGTTGGGAGACGAGCGCATCCAGTTCAATGAAGATACGCTCTGGCAGGGCAAGCCCCGCGACTATTCGCATCCCGGAGCAGCCGAGCATCTGCCGACTATTCGCAGGCTGCTATTCGAGGGCAAGCAGGCTGAGGCTCAGGAGCTGGGTATGGAGCATTTTATGAGTGTTCCGTTGAGGCAGGTTGCATATCAGCCGTTTGGCGATCTGCGGCTGAGCTTCCCCGGCCATGACAAGGCGGCTGATTACCGGCGCGAGCTTGACCTTGATACGGCTATCGCCACTACGCAGTATCGCGTTGGCAAAGTGAACTTCAAACGGGAGGTTTTTTCTTCATATCCGGACCAGGTGATCGTTGTTCGCATTACCTGCGATAAAAAGGGCGGACTGAACTTCACCGCTACGATGGATACGCCGCATGAAGGGGCGAAACTGACGCGAGTATCATCCAACCGGCTTGCCCTGACGGGACGTGTCCAGCCGCACATCTCACCAAAGACCGGCGAACATATTCCGGCTGTGCTTGGGTTCCAGTCGCAGCTTATGGTCACAGCCGATGGCGGTGAGGTTAAGATAAGCAACAGCAGGGTACGGATAAGCAATGCCGACGCCGCGACCCTTGTGCTTGCGGCTGCGACGAGCTATAAGGATTTTCAGGATGTAAGCGCCGACCCAGCCAAACGCTGCGAAAGGGCGCTCGGTCGATTGAAGGGTAAGGATTGCGGCGATCTTCGCAGAGACCATATCACCGACCACCAGAGGCTGTTTCGCCGGGTGGCTATCGACCTGGGCTCTTCGCCGGGCGAAAAGGAAGCTACGGACCAGCGCGTATTGAACCTGACCGAAAGGCCCGATCCCGGTCTGGCTGGGCTTATCTTTCAGTATGGCCGTTATCTGCTCATCGCCAGCAGCCGGGCGGGCGGTCAGCCGGCCAACCTCCAGGGGATATGGAACGAGTTAATGAACCCGCCGTGGGACAGCAAGTGGACCGTCAATATGAATACCGAGATGAACTACTGGCTGGCGGAGAGCTGTAATCTTTCAGAATGCCATCAGCCGCTGTTCGACATGCTCGACGACCTGACGATCACCGGGGCAAAGACGGCACGGGTGCATTATAACTGCCGGGGGTGGGTCCTGCACCACAATACGGACCTGTGGCGGGGAGCGGCACCGATCAACGCCTCCAATCACGGCATCTGGCCAACCGGCGGGGCGTGGCTCACTACGCACCTGTGGGAGCATTATCTCTTTACCCGCGACAAGACCTTTCTTAAAGAGCAGGCATGGCCGATCATGAAGGGCGCGGCGCTATTCTTTACGGACTTTCTTATCGAGGACCCCAGGAGCGGCTATCTTATCAGTACGCCGTCGAACTCGCCGGAAAACGGCGGACTCGTTGCAGGGCCGACAATGGACCATCAGATAATTCGTGCCCTGTTCAGCGGGTGCATTGAGGCGAGCAGGGTTCTCAACTGCGACGCCGACTTCCGGGACAAGCTCATTGCGATGCGAAAACGGATCGCTCCCAATAAGATCGGAAAGCACGGTCAACTCCAGGAGTGGCTCGAGGATAAGGATAACCCCCAGAACACGCACCGCCATGTCGCGCATCTTTGGGGGCTGCATCCGGGCAATGAGATTACGCCAAAGACGCCTGAGTTGTTCGAGGCGGCGAAACAATCGCTGATATTCCGCGGCGACGGCGGCACGGGATGGTCTATGGCATGGAAGGTCAACTTCTGGGCAAGATTTCTCGACGGCAACCACGCTCATCTTATGCTCGGTAATCTCCTGCAGCCGGCATGGCAGCCGCCCGACGATCCAAAGACAAAGAAAAGAGGCGGCGTCTATCCCAACCTGTTCGACGCCCATCCACCGTTTCAGATCGACGGCAATTTCGGCGCCACAGCCGGTATCGCCGAGATGCTGCTGCAAAGCCAAAATGGCGAGATCCACCTGCTGCCCGCTCTGCCGGACGCATGGCCGACGGGCAGTGTGACCGGGCTTGTCGCACGAGGAGGATTCGAGGTGGATATCGAATGGAAGAATAGAAAGCTGACCGCTGCCCGAATTCGTAATGTTGCAGGGACCGGTTGTGTGGTTCTGTATGGCAGCAAGGTCATAAAGCTGAATATCACGAAGGGCGGGAGTGAAAAACTGACAAGGAAATCTTTTTAGGAACGATTGATGATGAATCGACGTGATTTTTTGAAGGACGTTGGGTTTGGGGCTGTTGTGTTTTCTTTGGCGGGGCCGGCGTTTGCCGCCCGCAAGGGCAAGAGGCCGAATATTGTTCTTATTATGTCCGACGATATGGGTATCTCAGACCTGGGTTGTTACGGCGGTGAGATCGATACGCCGAATCTTGATGCACTTGCGGCTGGGGGGCTTAAGTTCAGGAATTTTTACTGCGAGCCGATGTGTATACCTGCTCGGGCGACGCTCCTGACGGGTATCTACGAAAACAAGAGCCTCGTCAGAGGTCAGGACGGCCAGGCCCTCAGAACCTCGTGTCTGAGTATCGGCGAGGTCCTCAAATCCGCCGGCTATGCGACCGCGATGAGCGGCAAGTGGCACCTCGGCGGCGGCGATAATATACCGTACAATCGCGGGTTCGATAAGTATTTTGGGACGATCTACGGAGCAGGAAGCTTTTTTGCGCCGCTGAGCCTGATGCGAAACAATAAGAAGGCCGAGCATGAGTACATGGCCGAAGATTTTTACTACACCGATGCGATCGCCGACAATGCCGTCGATTACATCAACCACACCCCCAGCCGCAAACCGCTGATGCTCTATGTCGCTTATACGGCCGCACACTGGCCGCTTCATGCCTGGCCGGAGGATATCGAAAAGTACAAGGGCAAATACGCTATGGGCTGGGACGAGCTTCGCCGGCAGCGATTCGGGCGGATGAAAAAGCTCGGCGTCATTGACAAAAATACGAAACTGTCGCCGCGCGATCCCGATGTACCTGCGTGGAAGGACGAACCGCATAAAGACTGGCAGCAGAGGCGGATGGAGGTCTACGCGGCCCAGATCGATTCGATGGACCGGAGCATTGGCCGCATCATTGACGCACTCAGGGAGACCGGCCGGCTCGACGACACGATCGTAATGTTCACCACCGACAACGGCGGGTGCCACGTCGAGTATGGGCCCAATCGCAAGGGCGATTTCCTCAACGAAACCACTCGCGACGGCATACCCTTAGAGCCCGGCAACATTCCCGGCCTGATGCCCGGAGCGGAAGTAACTTTCCAGAGCTACGGTCGCGGCTGGGCGAACGCGTCCAACACGCCGTATCGGCTCTTTAAGCTGTACGCTCATCAGGGCGGGATCCGCAATCCGCTGATCGTGCATTGGCCAAACGGCATTAAGCCCGGACTGCGGGGGACATTCACGGGCAGGACCGCTCACATGATCGATGTCATGCCGACCGTGCTCGAAGCGGCAAACGCCAGGCACCCGGCTTCGGCGAATAAGGATGTTCTGGCGATGGATGGCAAATCGTTCCTGCCGGTGTTTTCCGGAAAGGATCTGCCGCCGCACGACCCGATGTTCTGGAAATGGGCCTCGGGAAAAGCCGTCATCGACGGAAAATGGAAGCTGGCCTCAAGCAACAAGAAGACGTGGGAGCTTTACAACCTCGAAGACGATCCGACGGAACTAAGCGATCTTACCGGCAGGTATCCCGAAAAGGCAAAAGATCTCGAGACAATGTGGGACAAGTGGTATCAAAGCGGCCTGGACCCGCAGAAGGACCAGGTCAAAAAAACCCAAAAGGCTAAGTCGAAGCAGAAAAAATGACACAAAACCCGAATAACTGCAACCAATTCAATGATACTGTGAAACTGAAGGCAAAGATTCAAATAATGATTGGGTTAAGCACGGTGGCTGTAAGCATGGCCGGTGTTATAGTGCAGTTCTCGCGTATAATTGAACTTGTCTACCGGTCCGGGTTAATGCTTGAACCCTTTTATCTGGAGTACTTATTGGGACTGATTTTGCCAGTTTCGTATTGTCTTACCATTATAAAGAAACAACCGAAGATCACACGAACAATCATTCGACTCTGGTGCATGGTATCTATGGCTTGTCCTTTTTCATTCTTCTTTGGATTGGCATGAACGGGCTCGAGCAGGTGACCGGCAGTCCGAAAGCTGATGTCAAGAAAGTCACGCCACAAAAGGACCAATTAGAATATGAGCCATAAGTTTAATTCTGCGAAATGTGCTGTCACCCCTCGGAAAACAAAACAATAAGCAGCTCATACCAATTTCAATACGTTGCCGAGCCTTAGATCACCACCTTGCATCCCATAGGTACATTAGTTGCGGTGTTGCCATTTCTCTTAGTGCGTTTCGGTCCAACTTTAGCAGGCTTTTGTTCTCGGAGGCGAGGAATGTCGAAAACGAGAATTGCCGCGAGTACTCGACGACGTGAGCCCCTTCGATCTGTGCCAGTGACTCGGCTGTCTCGACGGCCTTTTCGAGGTAGCCGATCTCGTCGATGAGTTGGTTGTCGTACGCTTCAGTCGCCCCGTAAATGCTGCCGTCGGCAAGTTCACGGATCCGGTCTTCGTCGAGGACGTGCTTTCTGCCCTCGGCTACGAGTCCGACGAACCTTTCATAGGCGGGACTGATCAGCTTGTCCATTAGGTACTGTTTTTGCTCTTCGGTGGCTTCGTGAAATACGCTG
>DAOVVQ010000139.1 GCA_030637065.1 Planctomycetota bacterium | reverse complement strand
GTCATTCCCGCGCTCGCCGCGGCGGAGCGCGTCGCAGCCGGGCAGAGGCCACAGAGCTCACAGAGATTTTTTAAATTCTTTTTCTCTGTGTCCTCTGTGGGCTCTGTGGCTTATTTTTTATCTTTCCGCTGTTCGGTTGCTACACCGTATACGTTGACGCCGCTGTTGTTCCGCCTCTTCCGGTCCAGTTTGTGTGGAAGAATTCGCCGCGAGGTTTGTCGACCCGCTCGTATGTGTGAGCTCCGAAGTAGTCCCGCTGGGCCTGCAGGAGGTTTGCCGGCAGGCGGCTGCTGCGGTAGCCATCGTAATAGGCCAGAGCCGAACTCGTCGCCGGCATCGGTATCGCCATCTCAACCGCGGTCGTCACCACACGCCGCCACGACTCCTGACAGCCGGCCAGGGCCTCCGTAAAGGACGGGTCCAGCAGCAGATTCACGATCTCGCTATTATTATCGAAGGCCTCCTTGATCTTGCCTAAGAACGCCGAGCGGATAATGCACCCGCCACGCCACATAAGCGCGATCCCGCCGTAATTAAGGTTCCATCCGTATTCCCCGGCCGCCGCCCGCATAAGCTGATAACCCTGGGCGTAACTTACTATCTTGGAGGCGTAGAGGGCCTTTCGCAGGTCATTGACGAAGGCCTTTTTATCGCCATCGAACTTGTCGCCCTGGAACTTTGCAGCCGGGCCGGTGAGAATGCTTGAAGCCTTGACCCGTTCTTCTTTCAGGGCCGAAAGACACCGCGCAAAAACCGCCTCGCCGATCAGCGTTAAGGGCTGACCGACATCCAGCGCGGCTATCGCCGTCCATTTGCCCGTACCCTTTTGGCCGGCTGTGTCGAGGATCAGGTCGACGACCTCGTTGCCGTCCTCATCCTTATAACCTAAGATATCGCGGGTAATCTCGATCAGATACGAATCAAGCTCGCCGGCGTTCCACTCGGTGAAAATATCGTGCATCTCGTCGTTAGTCAAACCAAGCCCGATCTTCATCATCTGATAAGTCTCGCAGATCATCTGCATATCGCCGTACTCGATGCCGTTGTGTACCATCTTAACGAAATGCCCGGCCCCGTTCTCGCCGACCCAGTCGCAGCACGGCTCGCCGTCGTCGGTCTGCGCCGATACCTTCTGAAAGATCGGCTTTACATGCTCCCACGCCGCAGGCGACCCGCCCGGCATGATCGACGGACCCTTCAAAGCTCCTTCCTCGCCGCCCGAGACGCCCGTGCCGATATAGAGCTTGCCCTTGCTCTCAAGATACTCAGTCCGCCTGATCGTATCGGGAAAATGGCTGTTGCCGCCGTCAATGATAATGTCGCCGTCTTCAAGATGCGGCAGGATCATCTCGATAAAATCATCCACCGGCTTGCCGGCCTTTACCATGACCATGATCTTGCGGGGGCGCTTAAGGTTGGCTGCAAGCTCCTCGATCGAGTGACAGCCGATGATATTTTTGCCCTTGGCCCTGCCGCCGATAAAGTTATCGACCTTCGCGACCGTCCGGTTAAAACACGCCACCGTAAAGCCCTTGCTCTCCATATTCAAGATGAGATTCTCGCCCATCACCGCCAAACCAATAAGCCCGATATCCGCCTTTGACATTTCCGCTTCCCTTTCTATTGATAGTCGCTAATCCTTCGATATTTGTGGTATATAGCCGCTCTTGAGCCGATGCAGCATCTCGCCGGCGTGAGGTACAACCAGCACGCCTTCATCTTCCCGGCCCTCATAGTCTGAAATATTTATCTTCGCAGGGTCCATATAGCCCAGGTTGACCTTATCGCACCGCTCTTTGCCGATGCCGGTCGCCAGGACTACGTTAACCCGCGGTTTTTCGATCCCATCCTTAAATGTGCCGATCCCCTTGACGTGCGTCGAATGGGCTGTGACGCCGCGTGGGAAATCTTTGAATTTGTCCCACTGCTTGAGGAAATAATCTCGCGTATGATAGCCGATCTGGTCTAATATCTTGCCGTGCGTATAGGAAATCTCGTCGATATGCGGGGCATAGATTATCAGCGTCCCGCCGTCGGCAACTATGGGCTCGAGCTTATACATCACCTTGCCAGCCGTCCAGATATCGTCGTACATCTCGGGCGCAATACCGAGGATCGTATCGTAAGACTTATCCTTAAAAACGATATGCACCTTCTCCGACAGGTCCGATGCCTTTTCCCACGCCTCTACCGCATCGCCGATGAACACCCCTTTAAGCTCGTCATACTTCGCGACGATACCGAACAGCGTCCGCGGAACCTTGACAAGCGAGGCGGCCTCCTCGACGACCTTGCGCGTCGGCGTCCACTTGCTGCCGTTGATCATCGGGTTGGTGATCACCGCGCCGAGCCAGTGAAAGAAATTAATAATATCCGCCCCGGCGATTCCCGGAAACAGGTATTTATTCCCGCCCGAAAAGCCAACCACCTCGTGTGGAAAGACCGGGCCCAATATGAAAAGCTCATCGTAATCGAAGATCAGCTTATTTAACGCAACATCGACCTCTTCGCTGAAAAGCCCGTCGCTGATCTCCCCGATCCTATCGGCACCGATCTTGCCGATAGTGGCAAAGGTCTCGGGTTTGTCCCATTCGTGATTGAAAAACTTAACCGACGAATATTTGGCAGCCCTTTCCTCAATGCTGATATCCAGCCGCTGGCATATCTGCTCGTCGCTCATCGGCTGATGCGTCCCGAGGGCTACCAGAATATCCAGCGCCGCTGCCTCGCCGCCGATGCAGTCAAAGACCATCTGGAAGATCTTGCCGATCGGCCCGGAACGCGTATTATCGGGGATAACCGCCAAAACCCGCTTACCACGATAACTGTGATCGGCAAAAAACTCTCCCACAGCCTCCGCAGCCGCATCGAAGCCAACTACACCGTCTAAATTTTCCCGACAAATAACCATATAATCAGATACTTTCTTAATTCCCAATAACCCGCATAACTCCAATTGGCAGGTAGTTATTCATGTTAATGGACAGATTAGCATAAATTAGTGATTTTTCAAGTTTATGCCTACGACGGACTGTCCGCCACGGCAGAACCTATTGGTTTTTTATTTCGTCAGGTCTGGCCAGTTGCTGCGTTTCTCGGGATCGAAATACTGAAGCGCTTCTTTCTCGCCCTCAATTCCCCGGTCGCCAACTCGTTTCATCCAGGCGTCTATTTCAGCGCTCAGTTCTTTCTTAACCGTCTGAAACTTCTCGACTCCGGCGAGATTACTCAGTTCCTTTGGATCCTTGACAAGGTCGTAGAGTTCTTCATATGGCCGTATTCCGTCATCGTCGTCCTTGTCCTTCAGTTTGGGATGGGGGATCTTGTAGTTGAGGTTGCGGATGTATTTGAATCGACGTGTGCGAATGGCGCGGATGGGATAAGGTACGTCCTGCCATCCTCCATCGCTGACAATTACTCCTGTGTAACTAAAAAACATCTCGTCGTTATGTCGATCTGTTTTTCCCTGGAGAACGCCGAGAAAACTCTTGCCGTCCAGGTTATCCGGTGGCTTTCCGCCGCCCGCTTCGATCAGCGTGGGCAGAATGTCCAGAAAACTCACCATGGCGTCGGTTGTGGAATTGGCTTTGATTTTCCCCGGCCAACTGATGATCATCGGTACATGAATGCCCGTTTCGTAAAGCGAGTATTTCGACCGAGGAATTTGCGCCTCGTTGTCGTTGAGATAGATAACTAAAGTATCCTTGTCCATGCCAAGGCTCTTAAGCAACTCCAGGTCCTTGCCAAACTCGTAATCGCAATAAAAATTCGAGGCGTCGTATCCCGAAAGCCCATTGGGCAACTCATTGAGCTCGGGACTGTGGGGCAGAGAGGCGGCGTGAATCATGCAGAACGGCTTGGACGGATCTTCTGCCAGGAAATCTTTCATCGCCGAATAATCCGTTTTCTTATGGCGATCATGCAGAGGCATTTCGGCGCCCGGAACCAACTCTTCGCTCTTCTCGATATATGAGTCCCATTTATAGATGGCGTTCTTGAACTTGATGCCGTCTTTACCGACCAAGGCCGTGCGATAGCCGAGGTCCTTCATGTAATTCGGCATCGACTTGATCCCCGGCTTGAAGCCGGAGTGATTCGGGTGCGCGCCGTTCTTGATCGGATAGAGTCCTGATAGCAAAACCGCACGGTTGGGCGTGCATATCGACGAAGTGCAATAGGCACTCTTGAACAACATACCGCGCTTGGCGAAGGCGTCTATGTTCGGCGTGTGGCTGGGGTCGGCACCATAACAACCGACGCTGGCCAGATATTGGTCATCGGCAAGGTATATTAAAATATTCGGTTTGCGTATCGACTTTTCAACGCCACCGAAAGCCCTGGAAAGGCCCATAGCTGAGATAGCGGCTATCCCAGCGGCCGTTGAAAGAAACTCTCTTCTACTTAAATCGTTCATTGCCAGTCAGCTTTCATCAAATCTATTGCGCCTAACACCCATTAACATGCAATTGAGACCTCTGAAAAACTATGACACCCTTGCTATGGTCGTTGTTTTTGGAACAAAAACAACCTTGGCATTAGGATATACCCTGTTTTTCAGGGAACCAATTATAATGGCTGTTTTCCCGGCTGCGACGCGCTCCGCCGCGGCGAGCGCAGGAATGACAAGCCATTGCTTATCTTCAATGCTATATCTTCCACGGCGGGTTTTCGGGCAGACAGGCCTCGAACTCGTCGATGACCTGCTGCTCATACGCGCCTGCATACTCGCCGCTGACGAATTTATCGAAGGCCTCATCGTGGAAACGCTTCCAGCTCGCCTCTTCGCCGCCTGGATTGATCGCATAGAACAGCACGCCGTTGGTCTTGGCCGCCCTCATATCGCCGGGGGCATCGCCGATCATTATGATCTTGTCCTTGTCGTACTTGCCGTCGCTGACGATAGCCAGATGCTCGTCCTTACTGCCCATCTCCTGGCCGGCGATCACCATCGCAAAATCGGAAAGGTCGTGCTCGATCCACTCGCGCTCGAGCGCCTCGCAGGGCGTCGCCGAGCAGACGATCATATCCGCCTTAGCCGAAACCTTTTCCATACTCGAACGAACGTGCGAAAAGGGAGCCACGCCCTTGACGATCTCGGTGACCATTTCGTTAACCCGCTTGCTCCACGTCATCACAAGCTCAAGCTCTTGCCGAACCTCGTCGCTCTTAGCGGCGTCAATCGCCATCTGGAGCCCCTCGTTACTTAGCAGGCTGCCATCGTCATTAACCCAGCTTTCGTAATGCTCGAACACCGGAACCTTAAAGCCCCGCTCGATCACCATCGGATGCGACGGCAGAAGCTCGGTCAATATCCGAACGGATGTCTTGTGCCGGTTGGCCCCGCGGGTCTTGGAAAACAGGTCCGCAAAATCCTTGCACTCCCTCGCCGCCAAAGCGACCGGCTGGAGCCCGAAATAACCGATCAGCATCGGACAAAAACACTCCCGCTGCTTGATACCCATCGAATCGAACGCACAACCGTCCGAATCGACAGCCACCAGATACTCACTCTTGGGCTCAATATCCCTTAGCGCCTTTGCCGGATCGTCCGCCATTTTTCATTCCTCAAAAAAGGTTGTAATTGCATCGTTAATTAAACACCGCTAAACGCACTGAAACCACCGTCGATCGGGACTACAATACCGGTAACGAATTTTGCCGCGTCGCTCAACAGCCACAGCACCGTACCGGCAAGCTCATCGGCATCGCCAAACCGACCCATCGGCGTATGGTCGACGATGCACTTTCCGCGCGGGGTAAGCTCGCCCGTCTTCTCGTCCGTCAGCAGGAACCGGTTCTGATCGGTCAGAAAGAAACCCGGAGCGATCGCATTGACGCGAATATCCTTCGAATAATTCTGACACATATGCACCGCGAGCCACTGCGTAAAATTACTCACAGCCGCCTTCGCCGCCGAATATGCCGCGATCTTCGTCAAAGGACGAAACGCGTTCATACTCGAAATATTAAGCACGATCCCGCGGCCCTTCTCAGCCATATATTTACCGAACACTTGCGAAGGAAGCAGCGTACCGATGAAATTCAGATCGAACACCGACCGGATAGCATCGGCTGGGATATCGAAAAACGACATATCAGGCGAGGTGGTCGCCTCCTTCTTATTGCCGCCGGCCCCGTTTATCAGCACGTCGACGCCGCCGAGTTCTTTGACCGCCGCATCGAACGCACTCTGAACCAGATCCTTATCCAGAACATTGCACTTAACGGCAACGGCAACTCCGCCATCGGATTCGATCTCGCCGCAAAGCCTCTTGGCCCCCTCAAGATCGTAATCGGCAACGCAAACCTTCGCCCCCCTGCCAGCAAGCTCTCTGGCAAGCGAGCCGCACAAAACGCCCGCACCGCCGGTTATCACGATCGCCTTACCCTCAACGTCAAAAAGATTCTGCATTTGTCTTTCCCCTCGTTACAAGTATTGGGCTAATTTCTTTTCCGCCGGCCTGCGATCGAACCGCATATAAACCGGCAATCCATCCTCGCCGATAGTGACCGGCGCCTCACCCCGGACCAGCGGCCTTACATAATCCAGCATCGCCTCGGTCACACCGTTGCCGGCAGCATTTATATATTCGGCTGGGACCTTCTTTTCGCCGTTGGCCACATCTTTAAGATCCGCAAGGGACGTCGTGCATTTATATTCGGCGCCATCTTCGCGAACAAGCGTAACCATCTTGCCGTTAACCCCGGCGACGGCATGTTTAACCGCCGTCTGCCCGCACATATACGCCTCGTTAATATCCGTAAGCGACGCAAAGTGCATCGCGCTCCTCTGGCAGGTCCCTAACTTATTAAACCGGGCCTTGATCCCGACCTCCTTTTCGATCACAGCCTTAAGCATCTCAGCGACACCGCCTAATTGGGCATGACCGAACGAATCGGTCCCGAGACCGCTCGTCTCAGCCGTCACATAATCGCCATCTTCATCCTTAAGACCCTCGCCGGCAACGATAAACACCCTGCCGAACTCCTTATAGACCGCGCTGACATCGGCAATGAACTTCTCAAAAGAAAACGCCGACTCCGGCATATAGATCAGATGCGGAGCATCCTGACGGCTTCGCCTTGCAAGACCCGCTGCCGCCGCAATCCAGCCGGCATTTCGCCCCATCACCTCGAGTATGCTGCAGGTATCGGTCGTATACAACGCCTCGGTATCCTTGCCCGCCTCCATCGCACAGGTCGCGACATACTTGGCAACGCTGCCGTAACCGGGACAATGGTCCGTAAAAGCAAGGTCGTTATCGATCGTCTTGGGAACCCCCATCGACACCAGCTCGTAACCGCTGTCAGCCGCCAACTTATTGACCTTGTCCGCGGTGTCCATCGAATCGTTGCCGCCGATATAGAAGAAGTAATGAATATCATGGGCCTTAAAGACATCCAGGATCCGCTCATAATCCGCCCGCGATTCATCTAAGGACTTTAGCTTATACCTGCACGAACCAACCGCCGCCGCAGGACAGCGCCTCAGCCCTTCGATCGCCTCCGGAGCCTCCGCTGTGATGTCGAAAATGTCCTCCTTAAGAACACCCAATATCCCGTTAGTAGCACCGAAGATCTTACCAATCCCGGCAGAACTGATCGCCTCCTGGATCACTCCGCAAGCACTCGAATTGATAACAGTAGTAGGCCCACCAGACTGGGCAACAATAGCATTGGCTTTTGACCGAGTAGACATAATACAGTTCCTTCATTTATTCTTAATTTCTTGTCTTTCTTCATGTCCTTCAATTTCTTCATGGTAAGAATAAAGGGATTCACCATGAAGGACATGAAGGTATTGAAGTTAATAAACGAAACTTTTTAGTCCATCCTTTAACAACGTTACATTGAAGTTTATAAGAAAGCCCTGTTTCACATTAGCCAATTTCATATAAGACAGTATCTGCGCCTCGTGGATCGCCTTGAGCTTCTCGACACTTTTGAGTTCGATAAGGATTTCATCTTCGACCAGGATATCGATCCTGTATCCGCAATCCATACAGCTACCCTTATAGTTTACGGGCAGAGGTTTTTCCATGTGGAAATCGATGTCGTTTAATCGCAACTCGTGACACAAGCACTGCTGATAGGCCGACTCCAACAGGCCGGGCCCCAAAGCCCTATGCGCTTCAATAGCACAACCGATAACTTTGTTCGCCAAATCGCTCAATCTCGGTTTTGTGTCCGCCATCTCAACCCCTCTTCATGTCTTTCGCATCCTTCATGGTAAAAATAAAGGGATCACCTCTGACTGAACGCAAAAATAATCGCTTCCGCCCCAAAAAGCAACGTCTTTTCCCAAATCCGTCCTTCTAAAACCGGCCCTGAGAGGCTATTATGCACGTCTGAGCGATAACTAAATGCCATTCGAGGGCCGGCCATGACTCCAAAAGAGCGAATTTATGCGACTTTACAGGGCAAACCGTACGACCGCCCGGCTGTGACGCCTATATTTATGGCGTGGGCGGCGAACTATGCGGGTCATACATATCGGGATTACTACTTAAATGCCGACGTCCTCGCCAGGGCCCAACTCGCCGTCACACGCGATTTCAACCTCGATCAGGTAAGCGCGATCAGCGACCCCTTCCGTGAGGCAAGCGCCTACGGAATGCAGTTTGACTATCCCGAAGAAGGAGTAGGCAGGCCGAGAGATATCCTCATAAAATCTCTCGACGATATTTCAAAAATAGGCCCCATAGACATCCAAAACTCGCCGCGAACCAAAGATCGCCTCGAAGGCGTAGCCAAACTCGCCGCCGAGTTGGGCCAGACCCACAGCGTATTAGGCTGGGTCGAAGGCCCCATAGCCGAATACGGCGACCTGCGAGGCGTCGAAAACGCACTAATGGACCTGATCGACAAACCGGACATATTTGCCGATGCCTGCAGGATCATCACACAAAACGCGATAGAATTCGTCCGCGCCCAGATAAAAGCCGGCGCAGACATGATCGGCATAGGCGACGCCGCAGCCAGCCTGATAGGCCCCGACATGTACGCCGAACATGTGCTGCCGTTTGAAAAGCAACTCATCGACGAGATCCACAACGCCGGAGCAACCGTAAAACTCCACATCTGCGGAAACATATCGAAAAGCATAGACCACATAGCAAAAACCGGAGCCGACATAATAGACATAGACTGGATGGTGCCGTTGGAGATGGCCCGCAAGGCAGTCGGCGAGGGCACAACCTTAGCAGGAAACTTCGACCCAGCCGCAATACTCCTCCAAGCAACCCCCCAAGAGGTAGCAAAAGCAGCAAAAAATTGCCTCAAAGCAGCAGGAAAAAACTTCATACTACAACCCGGCTGTGAAGTACCACCAGGAACACCAAGACAAAACATCCAGGCCTTCTGCCCGGCATAAAACAGATGGCTTTACCTTGATTTGATATTCTGCTGGGCTTTTTTTGGTGTTGGGGTTATTGTATCTGTGGGCCCGGGAAGATGGCTGGGGTAGCAGTTAAACCGTGTAGGGTGCGACATTTCGTGCCAATGGATAATTACGATGAAAACAGTTTTGTTTATTATTGCAGTAATCGCCGCGATCGGTGTTGCCGTTTTTCTGGCATTTGGTCCGATCGGTACGTCACCCGCTCCTAATGGTGAGCCCGGCGCGGTCTCCGAATCGGCTGGCGGTGGTGGTGAGGCTTTGCCGGATGCCAGCGGTTTTGTCGGTTCCAGCCCGTGTCGCGATTGCCATGAGGATTTTTACGAACTCTGGGCTCCGTCCCTGCACGGCCTGGCTATGCAGCCGTTTACCCCGCAGTTCGCTCAAAACGAGATCGAGCCGCAGGACGATTTTCTGGAGATCGGCCCCAACCGATTCCGGGTCGAGCTAAAGGATGGCAAAGGCTGGGTCCTCCAGAAAGGCCCCGAGGGCAAGGGCAGGTATGAGATCCAGCACGCCTTGGGCGGTAAGAATGTCTATTATTTCCTGGCGCCGATGGACCGCGGCCACCTCCAGGTTCTGCCGCTGGCCTTCGATGTCCGGCAGAAGGAATGGTTCGATACGGCTGGGAGCGCTGTCCGCCACTTTCCCGATATGACCGATGAGG
>DAOVVQ010000230.1 GCA_030637065.1 Planctomycetota bacterium | reverse complement strand
TTCGCCCATCGGTTTGCTGCGCAAACACGCTGCCACCCAAATAATGCCACCATTTTATGTTGCACCCCGCCGGTCGCCGACCGGCCTGGACGCACTGACGGAGAATTTCCCCGGAATAAAGGATGTATTGCATCGCTAATACTGCCTGCCAAAGGCTATGCGGCTGATGGGGCGGGCCGAACCTGCTAATCGAAGTGGTTTTCGCCGTGGATCTGGACATTTTTGCGGTAGACGTCGTCGTGACGCCGCTGGCCCCTGTTCATGGCGCCAAGCCGAAAAAACAACCGGATCGCGTAGCCAATCGCCGAAAAACCGGCCAGAAAGAACATTCCCGCTGCCAGAAACGCGAACAGATCGCGCAGGACAAATACCAGCATCCCAAAGCCGATCAGAAAGAGCCCCGAAAAAAAGCTCCCCTTGGCCAGCCCCTTTGTCACCTGCGAAAACTGGTTCTGAAAGAAAAATCTCAGCATGACCGTGCCCTTTCAAATGAAAGCGGGCCCCATTGTCGGGGCCCGCTGATATTCCATGGTCTAATACATCCCGCCGCCCGGAGGCATCGGGGGAGCTGCTTCTTTTTTCTCGGGAATCTCACTGACAACCGCGTCCGTAGTTAGCAGAAGCGACGCGATCGAGGCACCATTTTGCAGAGCCGTCCTTTCGACCTTGGTCGGAACGATAACCCCGAATTTGATCATATCGCCGTATTGCTTACGCATGGCGTCATAGCCGAAGTTGGCCTCTTTGCTCTCGATGACCTTTTGGGCCACGATCGAGCCGTCCAGGCCCGCGTTTTTGGCAATCTGCTTGATAGGAGCGACGATCGCCCGCCGAACAATGTCGACGCCGATCTTTTCATCGCCCTTGCACTTGACCTTATCGAGCGCGCCCTGGGCCTTGAGCATCGAAACGCCGCCGCCGGGAAGGATACCTTCTTCGACCGCCGCTTTGCAGGCGTGAAGTGCGTCTTCGACGCGGGCCTTCTTTTCCTTCATCTCAGCTTCGGTGGCAGCGCCGATATTGATCTGGGCCACACCGCCGGCCAGCTTTGCCAGACGCTCCTGAAGCTTTTCGATATCGTACTCGCTCGTAGAGCCGTCGATCTCGGTCTTGATCTGCTCGATACGACCCTTGATGTCCGCTGTCTTGCCGGCGCCTTCGATGATCGTCGTGGCATCCTTGTCGATGGTTACGCGTTTGGCCTGGCCGAGCTGGCTGACATCGAGCTTTTCGAGCTGAATGCCGAGATCCTCGAAGATAGCCTGTCCGCCGGTTAAGAGCGCTATATCCTGCAGCAGGGCCTTTCGCCTGTCGCCAAAGCCGGGAGCCTTGACCGCCGCTATCTGGAGAATACCGCGAAGCTTGTTGACCACCAGCGTGGCAAGGGCCTCGCCTTCAACGTCCTCGGCAATGATCAGCATCGGACGCGACTGCTTGGCGACCTTCTCAAGAACCGGAACAAGCGACTTTACCGTGCTGATCTTCTTTTCAAACACGAGAATGTACGGCTTTTCCAGCACGCACGTCATATTCTCCGGATTCGTTACGAAATGCGGGCTGAGATAACCCTTGTCAAACTGCATACCCTCGACCATCTCAACGATCGTCTCGAGCGACTGGCCTTCCTCGACGGTTATCACGCCGTCCTTGCCGACCTTATCCATCGCCTTGGCCATGGTCTTGCCGATCTCGGCGTCCTGGTTGGCCGAACAGGTAGCTACCTGCTCGATCTGCTTGCTGGACTCAACTGTAATGCTCATCCTGGCCAGCTCGTCAACCAGAGCCTCGACGGCCTTGTCGATACCGCGCTTGACCTGCATCGGATTTGCACCTGCTACGATGTTCTTGAGACCCTCGTCGAAGATGGCCTCCGCCATGATCGTAGCCGTAGTAGTCCCGTCGCCGGCGACGTCCGAGGTCTTCGACGCGACCTCCTTGACCATCTGGGCACCCATATTCTCATTGGGGTCTTCCAACTCGATCTCCTTGGCCACCGTCACGCCGTCTTTGGTAACCGTAGGCGAGCCGAAAGATTTTTCCAATATCACATTTCTCCCGCACGGACCTAATGTAATCTTCACCGCCGCAGCCAGTTTCCTGACTCCCTCGCGGATAGCCGACCGTGCTTCCGTATCAAAGGCTATTTTTTTTGCTGCCATATTTCTCTCCTGTTCGTTTTTCGCTACCCGCCCGCAAACCGGACAGATGCGACATTTCTGTTTATTCCTTAACCCTCTACGATTGCCATTATATCAGACTCGTTCATGATCAAATACTCTTTACCGTCAATCTTGACCTCCGTGCCGGCATAGCTGGTAAACAGAACCGAATCGCCCTTCTTAACCTGCATCTTGCTGAGGCTGCCATCGTCAAGCGCCCTGCCCTTGCCAACACTGACCACCTTACCACGCTGGGGCTTTTCCTTCGCCGACTCCGGCAGGACGATTCCGCCGGTTGTCACCGACTCCGCTTCCAAACGCTGAACGATCACTCTATCAGCCAATGGTCGAATTTTCATTTTCTTTTCGCTCCTTTCAAAACATCATTGATTCAATATGTGCTCAAATCTGCACACTTCACCCTTAACAGGAACAGCAAATCATGTGCCAGTAATCGGCCACCGGGCAATATTGAGACGTAACTGCTGTTATAATAAGGGTTTACCTCGTCAATGCTCCCGGGACCAAGTCTGGCAAAATAGCAGGTCACCTGCCGAACTCTGCCAGCATGACAGTCTCAGCCCTGTCTTATCGAGCCAATTCATGCCAAAATGAGCAAAGCTCCACATCTTTTTGCCGGTATTTCCGGGAATTCTCTTGCATTTGGGGCTTCTGGGTGGTATAAGCGGAGATAGGCTGAGAGGTGATGGAATACGGAGGAGCGGTGCTAAATCACAGCACCTCCAGACAGGCGGGCAAAACCCGCCTGTTTTTATGCGCACCGGCAGGCAAAGAACACTGAAAAATCAGCCAATTCCCGGCTAATCAGCCAACACCCCCGATTAACCAGCTAATCCCCGATCCGCCACCCACAAAAAAAGCGCCTCAGCCCGAACAGCCCCCCGGCATGGGCGTATATTCAGTTAGAGATTTCCTCCTCCTCCTGGGAAGGGGATGTTATCGCGGGGGCGAGCATCCCCTTCCATTTTATCCGCACCACCCAACGATGGCCTTGCGCCCGATCACCCTGCATGGCCAAAGAAGAAAGCCAGCGGCAAACGGGGTTTTTTCAAAAGCCGATGGACCCCGGCTTGCCTGGCTTCCAGATGAAATACATGTAAACTCTTGTCAATGCCGGGGTTATAACATAAACTCCCGATTGTTGGCCCAAGGGTGGGTTTGAGTCTTCGACATTAAAATCCATGTTATACGGTTGTAATTCAAAGAAGAGTCAGGTAATATAAATGGAGGCGACACTGGTGACAGTACCTGTAAACCCTTAAACCCGACACACAAATTTGGTAGTACCAATGCATAAGAAAGATGACAACCACTCGAAAGACTTGTCCGGACAACAGCAAAAACTATTTATGCTCGCATTTGTTCTGACGCTTTTATTGATCATAGGCCTGAGAATATTCAAAGCCGATCATACCGGGCTCTATTTTGACGAAGCGAGAACCTACAGAAGCTATACCACCAGTATTCACAAAGCCCTGACCGGCTACAGAACCAGTAACAATCACGTTCTAAACTCGATCTTTATCTATTATTCGCACAAGCTTTTCGGCTCTTATGAACACTATATAAGAATCCCGTCAATGCTGGCTGGGACGATGTTTTCACTGTCGCTGGCGTACATAATATGCAAAACGATCCGCTCGAGGATCTTACGCATAGGGACATTGGCAATGAGTTCGCTGGTTCCTTTTGTATTCATGTTCTCTTTTCTGGCCAGAGGGTATGCGTACATATTAGCTGTTGTCTTCACGCAAATAGCCTTCGTGCTCCTGCTGTATGAGCATAAAATACGCTATCGGTACTGGCCGGTAGTGGCTGTTGTGATCTCCATGCTGAATTTTATCGCAGCGGGAACGATGATTACAAGTGTTCTGATCCTGGCGGCATTTAACCTCGTATTTGTTCTGGCCTATTCCTACAGGATATTTAAAGATCCGCCCGGTAAACTCAAGACTATTTTTGTGACAGGGACTTCCATCCTCCTGACGTCGGCGGTATCGATACTGTGGCTTTATCGGCACCTCTATGCGAGGATACTGGAGTTTACCGGAGAACAAAATCTCAGCGACGGTGTTTCAGGCTGGGACGGATGGTCTTCTTTGCTTATCTTCTTTCGTCAACTGCTGATCGACAAAGTGTTCAAAGAAGGCGACCGTGAGGGGGCGATTTTTCTTTATGCCCTGCTCTCTCTCCTTGGGATCGCCCTTGCATTCGGAATATACAGGTTTAGCAGGGAATTCAAGGCCGGGCGGTGGCGCATGTATTTTGCCGACAGAGGCGGACAGAACCTGGTATTTGCCGTTACGCTTCTCACGTTTTTGTTTTTGTTCGTACAAGGGGTGATTTTCAATAAAACCGTTGGATGGCTGCGCAACCATGTATGGATGATCCCTTTGGTCCTGCTTTCCGGCATGTTGATCATGGACCGGTTTATCGGCTCTATACGGAAAAAGATCCCACGTCTGATCGTGCATGTTGTAACCGCTGTGATCGTTATATCGATAACGCTGAACAATTTGCCGTCAGCCCGATTCAGCGGTCGAGACAGCATGTCGGGGCCGCTGTTAAGGGAGTTGAAAAAACTGGATCCTGATAAAATATGGAATATCGCCTTCTCCAAAAAAATGGGCAATCTTTCCATGTGTACGACTTATTACAGGCAGTTCGGTTATAAATTCAACTGGACCAAAATGGCGGATTGTAATGTATATGTTTGTCATATAACCGAAAGACCCGATCAGGCTGTTTGCCTGAACTGGAATTACCTCAGGAGGTTTGGCGGGGTAGCTGTGCTGAACTACCAACTGCCATCGGACAAGGTTGTGTTAAGTGCCGAGGTAATGGGGCGCTGATTATGACAAATCGGGAACTGGCGATACATATCATTCGCAGGTTGGGCAAGTCCGGCCATCAGGCCCTTCTTGCCGGCGGCTGTGTGCGCGATATGCTCTTAAAGCGGCCTGCCAAGGACTATGACGTCGCCACCAGCGCCAGCCCCGACGAGGTAACCAAACTCTTCAAACGCACGATCGAGATAGGGGCCAAGTTCGGCGTAATAATGGTCCTCGACGGCGATCAGCAGGTCGAGGTCGCGACATTCCGCACCGAGTCGGGCTATTGCGACGGGCGGCATCCGGGCAAGGTCGCCTTCACTGTCGCCGAAGAAGACGCCAAACGCCGCGACTTTACCGTCAACGGCATGTTCTACGACCCCTGTCAGCGTGAGGTGATCGACTACGTTGGCGGACAAAAGGACCTCGCCGACCGGCTGTTGCGTACGATAGGCGATGCCGATGCGCGATTTGGCGAAGATTTTCTCAGAATGCTCCGCGCAGTCCGGTTCAGCACTCAGTTGAGCTTCCGGATCGAGCAAAAGACCTGGCAGGCCGTATGCGACCAGGCCGGCAGGATCAGGCAAATAAGCGCCGAGCGAATAGCGATGGAACTCGAGGCGATCCTGACTGACCCCAACCGGGCCGGGGGCGGACGGTTGCTGACGACGAGCAATCTGGCTGAGGCGATATTCCCCGGATTTGCCGGAGAAAAAGCCGAGTTCGGGATCAATGTGTTAGCTCAACTGCCAAAGCGCACAGGCTTTCCCCTGGCCCTTGCAGCCCTGTTTGCCGGATGCCAAACCGATGTAGCAACAGAGCGCATTGCAGGGCTGAATCTGAGCAGGGCCCACAGTCGCGGCGTCGCCTTCCTGTTAGAGAACAGGGGTCGCCTCCTGGCAGAAACGGTAAGTCTCGCGGACCTGAAACTTCTGCTTGGTCAGGCACATTTTTGGGACCTGTATGCACTCCAGAAGTCGATCCAAAAATTAGAGGGCGGCAGCCTCAAGGCCCTTTCGCAGATCAAACGCCGGGCAACAGACCTCAAGGGCACCGACCTGCGACCCAAACCGCTCCTCGATGGCCATGAACTGATCGCCCTCGGAGTCCGCCCGGGCCCGACCGTAGGTCTCGCAGCCGAAGAAATGTACATAGCTCAGCTTGAAGATGAGCTGAAAACGCCCCAACAAGCCCGAAAATGGATAGCAAACTGGACCGCCCGCCACAAAAACCATAACGACT
>DAOVVQ010000209.1 GCA_030637065.1 Planctomycetota bacterium | reverse complement strand
CTTCACCAGCCGCACGCATATATATCCGGTTTATCCCGTCAAAAAGGGGGTGGTCCGCAAATTCAGTTAAATATAGATCGCCGGGAATCCTCCCCGATGCGCCAACTGTAACCCCAAAGGCAGAGGCTACCGGTTGAACATAGTGATTAGGGCAGTAGGTGTTGTCCGACATTATCAGTAGACCACCGCCGCTATTTACGAAATCAGTTATTCGATCAACTTCTGCGGATGTATACGAACTGTACCAGGCGCTGCCCACGCAGACGACAATCACGTCATAGCCTCCAGGGTCATCTGTTAAAAAACCACCTCTGGTCACAGTAACAGTGAAATCGTTCGATTGGAGGGCCTGAACCAACGGTGCAAACTTCTCAGCGGGTTCATGACCGTAGCCTACTCCGTGACTTGTATCCCAAAGTACACTATAAGCGCTTAGAGGGGCGGCTAACGTTAGAAGTATGATTACTGTCAAACATACGGACCTTTGCATTGTCCTCCTCCTTCTAATAAAGATTTGTCCCCCGTTTATTTAAAACCATTATACCGCGGTCCGCTGGGCAGTCAAGAAAAAAAGCTGAAAACATTGCTGAATATCGCCAAAGACCGGTTTCTGAGGCTGACTTTGCGTTATGATATGCGAAAAACCCTGCTGTGGCGCTCTAATCGGCGAATACGTAGCCGTTTTTTGTGAAGGTGTATGGTTTTTCTATTGCGGTTCTGGTAAATCCCAGGCCGTTGCCTTTGCCTTTTATTGCTCCGTTGTTAAAGCACATTCCGATCTTCAGGACGCCGCCGGTTTTGGGCAATTCTTCGACATGGACCTTAAACGAGCCGTCTTTGTCGATCTTGCCGACGAACGCTTTTTGCCAGTATGAGCCAACCCTCTTGGCGGCGTTGCCGATGACGACACTGTGGGCCACCCCAGCCGGCTTTAGCTTGCCGGTAACCTCGATTCGCTTATTCGCCCGGTCGTAGGCGGCATTGATATCGCTTATTTGTATTCTCGGCATACGGTCGCGATTGCGAGTCGTCCCGGTAAACAACGGGTGCCTGTAGAGCATTGCAGCGGCGGCTTTGGATAGATAGACGCGCGGTTCGTTCGGATTCTTCTTGCTTGCATACGCCGGGTTATTCGGGCCCATCAGTGTATTGCCGAGATCGTCGCCATCCTGCGGTCCGATATGCGGCAGACCTAAGGCATGTCCGAATTCATGGATTGCGCCTTTAAGGCTGATGTCCAGCAACAGACCGGAGGCTAAGTCGTCGTTTATGCCGATCGTGCCGGGATTCGTGAAATACCTGGCGTTGGAGGTCCCGCCCTGAACGCTTCCGCCGCCGCGGCCCCAGCCGGTCTCGACAGCCTTGTACATGAAGAACCACCAGAACTGCCCTTCGGCTGGGATGCCGTACTGTTGGGCGGCGGTCTCTTTGATCTCGTTTGCGAACCCGAGCTTGTCATACTTGCCGCTGGCTAAGGTATGTTTGCCTTTGACGAACAGTATCTCGGGGAAACCGTCCTTGTCGCGATTAACCGGCAGCACAACATCGGGCTCATACCCCCAGTGCTTCATCCATTTAGCAAAGAAGGCCTGGGTATAGTCGACGATCTCCTTCATGCGCTGCCTGGCACCATCCGGCGGCTCGACATCCGAAGGAGTAAAGAATACGATACGCACAACAAGACCGTCATCCGATGAAACACCGGTTGTATCGACGGTTGCGGCCTGCAGGGAAGGTGTGAACAAGAGTCCAATAACAACAGCAACAAGAAAAGAGCTACGCATAACCATAATCTTTATCTCCTCAATATGAATATCCTCACGCACATTCGGTCCTGCAGGGCTCTCCGTGCAGCATGGATAACACAGTTACCCGCCCTATGCGCCGCGTCTCGGCGCCGGGCACACGCAGGGGTAGCCTAATTGTAGCGCCCCAATTGTTCAACAATAGCCTTTCTGGTCGGCAGCGGGGCTATCATGCCCTCTATCTTCGCCAGAACCTCTCCGCCGGGCTTGATGATCAGCGTAAACGGAATACTGCCCTGCCAGTCCTTATCGGTGGCCTCCATGAGCTTATAAACGTCGCCGTTAAAGAGATAGTTCGTCGTTGAGGCCTGGCGTGACTTCAGAAATGAATGCACACGCTCCTGTATACGGGGGTCGTCCAGACTGATGGTTATAAGCTCGAACGGACGCTTGCGATACATCCGGTGGATCGTTACCAGATGGGGGAACTCGTAAACGCACGGACCGCACCACGTCGCCCAAAAATTAACTAACAAAAGTTTTTCCGTATCATTCTTGAGCAGCTTCTGTACGCCCGCCAGGTCGATATCGCCAAAGTCCACATCCTCATCGGCCCATTTTTCCATCGCAGCCTTGACCAGTTCGCGCTTCTCGGACCACTTGATAGAACACCCGAACGCCTTGGTCTTAGGCACTTTAACTTCCTTACCAGCCAGCAGGGCATCGATGGTATTGCGAACATCGCGGGTCTTTACCTTCTCGGGCGTCTTGGAATCGTCGATCCGCCCGACATACCGCAGGGTGCGTTTCTTGCCGAAGATAAAAACATGCGGCGTCGACGTCGGGCCATACGCCCGGGCAACCTGCTGCTTGTCGCCGTCATAAAGATAAGGAAAGTTGAATTTCTTATCGCGGGCACGGATCTTCATCTCCTCGAAGGTATCGCCCATCTCCGCATAACCCAACTCGTCCAGACGCAAGCCCAGGGGGTCGTTGGAAGAAATCGCAATGACGGCAACTCCCTTGCCCTTGTAGTCGGAAGTCAGCTTGATAATGCGGTCCTCGTATGCCTGTGCCGTTGGGCAATGGTTGCACGTAAAAACAACGACCAGGACATCGGCCTTCTTGAAACTCGCCAACGAATAATTCTTCCCATCAACGCCCGGCAGCTTAAAATCAGGGGCCTTGGCGCCGATCTCAAGCATAGAAACCCCCTCAGCCGCCAAAGAGCCCGAAGCAGCAACGAACATACCCAACCACACAACAGCTAATAACAGGACTTTCTTCATTCGTCATGTCCCTCCAGAAATCAAATACCATTTTCGCAAAGGTGATTTATACAGAAATCCCAAACTGCTGTCAATGATCACAATCCGAAGAAAGGGTGGCAGCGTGTCCCGATTTATCGGGACCGATGGGCGTATGCACAACGGTATCAGTTCCGTCGGACCACCCGCCTGCAACCAAAACCCGCGAAGTTCCCATCATTTTTGATTTTTGAAATGTAGTTTTGATTTTTACATCTTGATATTTGATATTCCTGCAACCCCGCCCATCCTGTGGAGGAAGGGCTATATGGAACCGATCATATCGCAAAGGTTCTGGCAATATACGTTCGCAGCGGGCACTTACAGACGTAGTGATAGCCTGTAGAAAGCGAGAACTTACACCTCGCAGCCTTTTCTGACAGGCACTCGACAAGGTTGATGCTTTCGACATAATTTGCATCGCACAATCTGTCGAATCCCGACTCAAAACACTCGAAGTCCTGCGGACACTTCATCCGCCCCATTATTCGCCGCATCTCTTTCTTATGAAGGCTGTAAGATTCGGCGACCGTGATCTCTTCTTCGAGTGTCGAAAGACAATGCAGACCTTCACCGTCCGGGCATGTCTCGGGAATCGCCGTGTGCCGAGATGCAGGGCTCCTGAATAAGCCCGTTTTCGGCTTGCCTCCCCCGGCTTTTTGCGTATCTTTCTTGTTGCCGGTCGGTTTCATTTTCCTCGTTTTCTCCCCACCCGCGTTCCCCACAATTGAGGACGCTACACAAACAAGTATACAGATTCCCCAAACATTAATCAAGAAAAAACTCAAATACCCCCAACAAATATCCATATCTCTGACAAAAAGAGGGGGTTTACCCGCATTCACCCGCCTTTAGACACTAAAAAACAGGGATCGTAGCAAAAACGGGGACTGGTAACGTTCTGCCGACCTGTCTCGCCATAGCCTTGGCGAAGGTGGAAGGCAGGTTGCAGAGGTACCCGCTTTTGCGTACAAAACAAGAAAAAGCCCCAAAAACGAACTATTAAAGGCGAATCAGCCCTGGCAGGCCCTGCAAATCCCCTCGAGGTAGACCGTCTTTTTAAGAACCTTAAACTTCTCGGAAAGCGAGCGGGGAATTTTGATCTCGTCAAAGGGCTTGTGATGAAAATCTATTATTCGGTTGCACTTGATGCATCTGAAATGCTGATGGGCCGTCATGTCGGCGTCGAATCGCCTTGCGCCGCCGCTGCCCTCGACCGTAATAGCCAGGCCAACGTCCCGGAAGGTCAGCAGCGTCCGGTTGACCGTGTCCAGAGAGATGTGCGGCATCGACCGCCTGACCTTCTTGAAAACCGCCTCAGCGGTAGGATGAGCGGTAGTCGCCGCCAGAGCCTTATACACAGCCGTCCGCTGGGGCGTGACCCTCAGGCCTGCCTGGCGGCATTTAGCAGTAAAATTTTGCGTAGCGTCCTTCATAATACGTCACTTTCATACATCCCTGTCGGCGTTGATTATAGAGTGGCCGTGACGGGCAGACCAGAAGATTCCAAAAGTTTTCTGAATTCATTTCAGGCAAATGTGCCGGGAAATAAGCGATCATCTCGACTCAGGATAAAAAAGCGGGGCCAGCCTCCTCCGGCCAGCCCCACAAATTCAGAACCCCTGTCAAAAGCAAACCCAAAGACACCATCTAAGGTACACCCTCTCAGGTACACCCTCTCAGGTACACCCTCTAAAGGCCGCCCTCTAAGGCACTCTAACAAGGGAATCCTTTCCATCACCCTGCCTGCGAAGCAATCCTCGGCGTTACTATTACTATATAGTAATCCCTACTATTTAGCAAGGACTTTTTTTCGACCTTTTCAAAAAAAATCCCCCACAACCACCTAACCAACCGCCAACAAAGGACTTAACCAGCCACTAACGCCACAAAAAAACCTAATAACACCGGCTGCCGGTCTTTCCCTGGCTGTTAAAGTTTATGTAGAAGTATCGCAGGGCGTCTATTGGGTGGTCGTAGATCCCGTCTTTTTGCGGCAGTTCGCTTGGCTGGCCCGTCCGCGAGTGGTTGTCGGGGTAGTGGTAGCACTGCATCGCCTCGATCAGCCGCACGCATCGCGGGCTTATCACCAGTTTGCTTGTTCCGTCGCCGGCCTTTAGCGCCCGGCGGATAAGCTCGATCCCGTCGAGTATCCGGCTCTTGCGATAGCGGATAACCGCGCCCGTCGCCCGCAACTCCCTGACCGCGCTGGTTCCGGTTACATCGTTCTTGCCCGCACCGGCTGGGTCGCAAAACGTCGCAGCCACCTTCTGGATCGGACACGGCGTCCGTCGCTCGATCTCGGCGGCATGTACATCGATCGTCGCCCGGTGCCTTATGTACTCATCGATGACCCGAACGCTGCCGTCGCCATCGACCTGGATCCACAGGCACACGAACGGGTTGACGAACCCAAAGTCGATCGCCCGATACAGCGGCAGGTTCGCATCGTAATCTATGGGGCCAACGTGAACCGCCGGGTCAAAATCGGCAAAGACAATATTCTCTAATGACGGACGCATGCAGAGCATCTCCGATTCGAAACCGGCCCGACTGCTGCGGAGCATCTGCGTGAGACAATCGTCGATCTTCAGATAGCCATCCGCCCGCTTCGCCTTGCCGCCGCAATCGCTCCACAGCCGGCACCGACTGCAATTTCGATCGCGACACTTTTCAATGACCTCCCACACGCACCACTTAAAGACCGGGATTCCGTTTTGCATCGCCTCCGAAATGACCCTGCTCATCAGACCGTAGGGCCGGTGCATCGTACTGACAAGTTCCATCGCCGCCGTAATCCCATTGGTGCTCTGCGTGGTGAACTTGGCTGCGGCGAATACGTCCTCGTCGAAAAGCTCTAATTCATCGCATCGAAGCTTATTGACATGCGTGCCGCGAACGCTCCGCGGCGACTGCGAAAGGACCTGGGCACTTGCACCATTACCGAAGCTGCAACGCTCCTTGAGCATCTCACCAGCCAGAAACTCATAGAACCCACCACCGACAAACGTCCGCAGATATTCGTACATCCGCGTCGACTGCTCCAACGAACCGCCCAAAATCCGAACCGAACAGCCTGGCTTAAACACGCAATCCAAAAGCGTCGCGATCGCAGCGATCTCGGTCTTGCCGCCGCCGCGATTGGCCCAGACAATACAGTCGCCATTGGCACGGTTACTCCCGCCTGTATCAAAATCCGTACTGTAAGCGTGCCAGAGATAATCCATAGGCGACGCGTGATCGGCGCAAAGACTCCTGTCAGGCACGTCGATACCCAGAAACACCTTGATATAGTTGCGCAGATCCGCCCTCGAAGCAGGCCTGGCCCGCTTAAGCGAATCGTAAACAAGCGACGCCCGCACAATATCGGCATAAACATTAACATCCGAAGCGATAGGCTCCTTAAAACCGGACAAAAACCCACCGCCAGCCACATTAGCTGTAACAGTTCGTTGCATAATAACTCCTCCATCTAAAAAAGAATTGTTCTTGGTTAAAGTAAAAAAAGTGTATGGTTAATGGCAGTTCGAAGGATGGCTAACTCGTTACCAATGCGGTTCACCAATAACGAATAAAGCAGAGAATTGTCATTCCTGCGAAAGCAGGAATCCAGGAAAGTTACGAGGAGATCGTGGATTCCAAATCAAGTTTGGAATGACAAGAACGGACAGTTTTACAGATTTGTAGGATGGGTAACTTGTTACCCATG